>NZ_JAOQJF010000072.1:0-2425 GCF_025567195.1 Alitiscatomonas aceti
GTTAGTGTATAATTATCATTGGCAAATATAGGAACTATTCCTAAGACAAAAAAGGGAAACAGAGAAAATCCCTGCTTCCCAATCACACAGTTTTTCTTTATGATGTTAACTGCTAAGAAAAACATGTAAAGGAAACTGTATGATGAAAACTATTGTAGAGGAAAAACCGATATCTTTCAAGGAGTTGGAGCAAAAAATATTTTCTTATGTATGTGAGCTGGGCAGAGAGATCACAACTGCCATGCTGGAGGCTTATGATAAGGAACTGGCAGAGGGAAGGGATAAAAAGAATTACCGGGATAAAGGGATCCGCACCACCACGATAAAAACAGTCTACGGTGAAGTCAGCTATGGCAGGCACGTCTATCAGACAAAACTTGAGGATGGAAAGAAAGCCTGTGTGTATCTGCTGGATGAAGCCATGCAGATGGAAAAGATAGGCCTGATCTCCACAAACCTGGCAGAGAAGCTGGCCATGACGGTAACAGAAGCGCCGTACCGCGTTACAGCAGAGACAATAAGCAGCACCTGCGGCCAGAGCATCAGTGCCGGCGGTGTGTGGAACGTGATGCAGCGGTTGGGTGAAAGGATCAGCGAAGAGGAAGAACATGCTGTAAAACAGATGCATGTGGACCAGTCAGAGGGAAAAAAGGAGATTCCGGTACTGTTTGAAGAAATGGATGGCGTATGGCTGTCCATGCAGGATGAACAGCATAAAAAGATGAAAAAACAGGAAATGAAGGTCTTTACCATGTATGAAGGCTGGGATGCGGAGAAAGAAAAGCAGGGCCGCAGTAGCCTGGTGGGAAAAACCATGCTTGCGGGGATGGAGAAAAGTAAGAAATTCCATGAAAAGCGGGAGGCCTGTATTTGCAAGAAATATGATGCGGATGAGATCGGCCAGCGCATCTTAAACGGAGATGGAGGCAGCTGGATCTACGAGCCATATGACCCGGAAGCAATCTTCCAGTTAGACAGATATCATGTATATCAGGAGATCACAGGGAAGATCCGTGATAAGAAAGCGCAGAGAGAGATCCGGGAACTGTTTGATACAGGCAAGCCGGAGGAAATGTTGGAATATATACAGATATATGCGACCAGCGTAGAAAGCCCGGATGAAAAGGATAAAAGCAGCCAAAAGGCCTGGGAATTATATCAATATCTGGAACATAACAGGGAAGGTCTGCTGCCCTACGATAAAAGGGGGATAAAGATAGCAGCCCCGCCGGAAGGGATTCTTTATAAAAGGATGGGTGTGCAGGAAAATCAGAATTGTACGGTGATCACGCTGAGGATGAAGAACCGAAGGATGCGCTGGTCGGTAAACGGAGCCAATAACCTTGCCAAGATCCTTTACCAAAAAGAAAACAAGGAATTGATTGAGACGATAGAGCGATATACGGATGGCTTAGTGTTCACAATGCAGATGCAGGAGATCGTGGAAACATTAAGTGCTGCAAAAGCTCCAAAGAAGGACGGGAAAGGAAATCCGTATGTGGATGTGGTAAATGTGCATATGCCGCTGCTTGAAGCGATACAGACAGCATCCAGAAAGGCGTTTAAGAGAGCGTTCTGTTGTTAAACAAAGGAAAACCCATAGGGTCTATTTGGCATACCCAAAAACAGAAAAAATATCATAAGGAAAAAATGAAGTGGGTAAGTTGCCAACGATTACTTGACACAAACTTTTGATACCTATATCTTGATTATTCATCTGGTTTGCACTATAATCTGTAATGTAATCAAAGAGCCTTTGATTGTTGGCTTGGCAATTTTTTCGTGCGCTTCGTTTGAATTTGAGTTCAATCTTTCAGAAAAAGTGAAAGCAAAAATCTGTATGGAGGGAAGAATGATTATGATAATGATGATTGCATGTATTAAAATGGTGGTTGTGGGCGTTTGTGGAGTGTGCCCTGCTAAGTCAATTTAGATAAGGATTAAACGCCGAGGGGTTCAAATCCCCTGCACTCCATTAAAGTAGGCTACCGAAATGGTAGCCTTTTCTATTTCTTATTTGTTGTTTAGAATATCTTGTACAATAGTTTTCCATACTTCATCTGGCATTCTACAAAAATCAAAATATCTTCCAATGGTGGGAGAACCATAGGGAACGTCCTTAAATAAGGTTCCCGATTTTTGGCGATTATCGTTAGAAGCATATGGGTAGAACATTTTAATAACTTCCAGTAATTCCTCAATATTTTGAATATTAAATGTATTTATAAAATTTGTGGTTGCTTCTTTTGCTTTATCTATATCTGAATATTGAAAACCAGCTGTAACAGTCAAATTATCTTTATCTGGTAATTTGGGTGCATTTAGAGAAATATCAATATAAGTTTTGCATAAATGAAAGAGCTAATCCCCCAGCTATGCTGGGGCGAATAGTGTAGTAGTGACGTTGTAGAATGTGTAATAAAGC
>NZ_JAOQJF010000073.1:0-2204 GCF_025567195.1 Alitiscatomonas aceti
AAAAAAAGCCCCAAAAGGGCATTGAAAATTTGCTGTAAATAAAGGAAAAATCGAGATGCAGGAAAAGAGATAAAAAAATGACGAGAAGAAAACGACGGAACTTTCCTAGTACTACGACGGAAAACGGGAATGGGTGTAGAACCGGTTGCCAGGCCCAGAACGCAGTCCGGACGACGGATCACCTCAGCAGAAATAATGTTCGCTGCACGACGGCTCATGGCGTCGTAGTCCTTTTCACGGTATATTCTCATAATTTTTCAGTCTCCTTTCCTTATACATACTCCATCCCTATACAGGATGTTTTTCATAAAGGATTGTATCACATTTTTACCCCTGTGTCATCAGAAACAGGCCGGCACTTTCATAACAATTCTAAACCTCACATTTTCTTATGAAGCCAGTGACAAGCACGTCCCATTATGTTATAATTATATCATAGTCGGAAATTATGTAGTTTAGGAGGGTTCTATCTTATGAATTGTTACGGAGTTTCTGTAAATTTAAAAAATATCCCGGAACTGGATCCGGAGTTCACTCCCCTTTTAAAATTCAATGAAGCGTTTCTGAAAGACGCCACAAAGCCCGTATCCATCGCAGTGGAAAGGGCTGACGGCCAGATGGCTGCCTGCCATACAAAGATCCATAAAGAAGCGGAAATGACCCAGGCGAACCATTATTACATTGACCGCCTGGTAAAGACCATGATCTGGCTTCAGGGCGGCTTCCGTGTTTATGTAAATGATAAAGATCTTTATGACTACTTAAGCAGCGTTTACTGCAAAGGCGGAGCCCGTGAATTCGACTGGGATTTCATGTCCCATATCTATGAGCATGAATTTGAGATCGTGTTCACAGAACAGGTTCCTGAGACCAAAAACGCCCCCATTGCCATGGGAGGACACCTGGAAGGCTGCCGCATCGGCTTTGATGCCGGCGGATCCGACCGTAAGGTTTCTGCAGTGATCGACGGAGAGACTGTATTCTCTGAGGAAGTCGTATGGTTCCCGAAGGTTACCGAGGATCCCCAGTATCACTACGACGGGATCGTAGCTGCCTTCAAATCTGCCGCAGAGCATATGCCGCGGGTGGATGCAGTGGGTATCTCCTCTGCCGGAATCTTCATCAACAACCGTACCATGAGCGCATCCCTGTTCCTCAGCGTTCCCAAGGACCTTTATGAGTCCAAGGTAAAGGATATCTACATTCGTGCCGTAAAGGATACCTTCGGCGATATCCCCTATGCCGTAGCCAACGACGGGGATGTTTCCGCCCTGGCCGGAACCATGAGCTTAAAGGACAACAATGTCCTGGGTATTGCCATGGGCACCAGCGAGGCAGTAGGCTACGTAGACGAGGAAGGCCGCATTACAGGCTGGCTCAATGAGCTTGCGTTCGTTCCGGTGGATGCGAACCCCAACGCCATGATCGATGAATGGGCCGGTGATATCGGCTGCGGCGTGAAATACTTCTCCCAGGACGGCGTGATCAAACTGGCTCCCAGAGCCGGAATCCAGCTGGATGAGTCTGCATCTCCGGCTGAAAAGCTGAAAGCTGTCCAGAAGCTGATGGCTGAAGACGATCCCAGGGCAGCAAAGGTTTATGAGTCCATCGGCTGCTATCTGGGCCATACCCTGGCTTATTACTACCAGACCTATGGATTCCGCTATGTGCTCCTGTTAGGCCGTGTAATGAGCGGTAAGGGCGGAGACATCCTGATGGAAACCTGTGACCGCGTTCTGAAGGACGAGTATCCAGAGATCGCCGATAAGTTCCAGTTAAAGCTGCCGGATGAATACTTCCGTCGTGTCGGCCAGTCCATGGCTGTGGCAAGCCTTCCGCAGATCGGCTAAACGGATCCTAAGATCCCATAATAAATAAACGGGGATGCTGTAAAAGCAGGCCTGGGATTCTTCCTTTATCCCTTGCCTTTACGGCATCCCCATTTTCATTTCTATTCATATTCTTTCCACGATATCCAGATTCGTTCCTGCATTTAAACGTAGCTTCCCCAGATCCACAGTTCTATCGTTTTCCATGAAATAATTTTCTATAAAACAAAAAAGACCAGAACCATCGTTCTGATCTTCATCTCTATACCTTCAAAACCACATACTGAACTTCCGAAACCTTTAAACAGCCTTTCTGGATAAGCCCTCGACCGATTAGTGACAGTCAGCTCCGTACATTGCTGCACTTCCACCTCT
>NZ_JAOQJF010000074.1:0-2052 GCF_025567195.1 Alitiscatomonas aceti
AATTTATGCTGTGCTGGTGCAGAACATCGCTCTGGAAGATGACATCATCATGGCGATCTGGAGCTGCGTGGGCTACACCGTATTGTTGTGCTTTACGCTGTTCAAAACCGGCAGCCTTGCAAAATCAGTCTTTCAGGCGCATTAAAACGGAAGGAGGTTTCCACATTGGCTTATGTACCCGTACCCAAAGATTTAACCAAAGTCAAAACCAAGGTCATGTTCAATCTGACCCGAAGGCAGCTGGTCTGCTTTACCGCCGGGGCGCTTGTAGGCGTGCCGCTGTTCTTTTTGCTCCGTGAGCCTGCGGGAAACAGCATGGCCGCCATGTGTATGATGCTGGTCATGATGCCCTTCTTCCTGCTGGCAATGTATGAAAAGCATGGACAGCCCCTGGAAAAGATCGTCGGCAACATCCTAAAAGTGGCTGTGATCCGTCCCAAGCAGCGTCCCTACCAGACCAATAACTTTTATGCCGTATTAAAGCGGCAGGAAATGCTCGATAAGGAGGTGTATGACATTGTTCACCGCAATGAAAAGCTGGCTGCGCCGTCTGCTGGGAAAACCGGAAGAAAAGACCGTGCAGCCGGTAAAGACAAAGAAAAAGCTGTCCCGCGCCGATAAGAAGCAGATCGAAGCGGCCATTGCCCGCGCCAACCGCACGGACAAAAAAGGAAAATCCGCACAGGACAGTATCCCTTATGAACGGATGTGGCCGGACGGGATCTGCCGCGTATCGGACAGCCACTACACAAAGACCATTCAGTTTCAGGACATCAACTATCAGCTCTCCCAAAATGAAGATAAGACCGCGATCTTTGAGGGCTGGTGTGATTTCCTCAATTATTTCGACAGCTCGATTCACTTCCAGTTGTCTTTTCTGAACCTTGCGGCATCGGAGGAGACCTTTGCCAACTCCATTTCCATCCCGCCCCAGGGGGATGCCTTTGACAGTATCCGTGAGGAATACACCACGATGCTGCAAAATCAGCTGGCCAGAGGAAACAACGGTCTCATCAAGACCAAATACCTGACCTTTGGTATCGACGCTGACAGCATCAAAGCAGCCAAGCCCCGTCTGGAGCGTATTGAGACCGATATTCTCAATAACTTCAAGCGTCTTGGTGTAGCCGCCAGGACACTGGATGGTAAGGAAAGGCTTTCCCAGCTTCATGCAGTATTCCACATGGACGAACAGCTCCCGTTTCAGTTTGAATGGGACTGGCTGGCCCCTTCCGGCCTATCTACCAAGGACTTCATCGCACCAAGCTCCTTTGAGTTCCGCACCGGCAAGCAGTTCCGTATGGGCAAGAAATACGGGGCTGTTTCTTTTTTGCAGATCCTTGCACCGGAGCTGAATGACCGTCTGCTGGCTGATTTTCTGGATATGGAAAGCTCGCTCATTGTGAGTATGCACATTCAGTCGGTGGATCAGGTGAAAGCCATTAAGACGGTAAAGCGTAAGATTACCGACCTGGACCGCAGTAAGATCGAGGAACAGAAAAAAGCAGTCCGCGCAGGATACGACATGGACATCATTCCCTCTGACCTTGCCACCTACGGCAGTGAGGCGAAAAAGCTGTTGCAGGATTTGCAGAGCCGAAACGAGAGAATGTTCCTTGTTTCCTTTTTGGTGCTGAACACAGCGGACAATCCCCGTCAGCTTGGCAACAACATCTTTCAGGCAGGCTCTATTGCCCAGAAGTATAACTGCCAGCTGACCAGACTGGACTTCCAGCAGGAAGAAGGGCTGATGAGCTGTCTGCCCCTGGGGCTCAATCAGATCGAGATCCAGCGGGGGCTGACCACCAGTTCTACGGCTATCTTTGTACCGTTCACCACACAGGAATTATTCCAGAACGGCAAAGAAGCGCTGTACTACGGCATCAATGCCCTGTCCAATAACCTCATCATGGTAGACAGAAAGCTGCTGAAAAACCCCAATGGCTTGATTTTGGGTACGCCGGGTTCCGGTAAGTCCTTCAGCGCAAAACGAGAAATTGCCAACTGCTTTTTGCTTACCAGTGATGATGTTATCATCTGTGACCCGGAAGC
>NZ_JAOQJF010000075.1:0-2013 GCF_025567195.1 Alitiscatomonas aceti
CGATGTGAAATCATCGAATTTTTGATGCAAAATTCGGTGAGATATTCCCTTTATTTATCTTGACAAAACACTCCCGAAAGGCAGCATAGTGATTGAGTGCGGCAACGCCCTTTTGAAGCATGGCTACACCATCAAGATTTTCAACACCATCAACTTTCGGAAGTCGATGCACTATAACCCTTTTGCCTATATCCATTCAGAAAAAGACATTCTGAAACTGGTGACAACGCTGATTGCCAACACAAAGGGTGATGGAAAAGCCGGTGACGAGTTCTGGACGAAGGCGGAAACGCTGCTCTACTGTGCCTTGATCGGATATATCCACTATGAAGCTCCGGTTGAGGAACAGAATTTCTCCACCCTGATTGAGTTCCTGAACGCAATGGAGGTGCGGGAAGATGATGAGGAGTTCCAGAATCCGGTGGATCTGATGTTTGAAGCCCTGGAAAAGAAAAAACCGAATCACTTTGCAGTCCGTCAGTATAAAAAATACAAGCTGGCTGCCGGCAAGACCGCTAAGTCGATTTTGATTTCCTGCGGCGCTCGTCTGGCTCCTTTTGATATTCAGGAGGTCAGAGATGTGACTGCCTATGACGAGTTGCAGTTGGATACCCTCGGAGATAAGAAAACGGCGCTCTTTCTGATTATGTCAGATACGGATGCGACCTTTAATTTTTTGATCTCCATGATTTACACACAGCTGTTCAACTTGCTGTGCGAGAAAGCAGATGATGTGTACGGCGGCAGACTGCCGGTTCATGTACGCTGCCTGATTGATGAGATGGCAAACATCGGTCAGATTCCCAATCTGGAAAAACTGGTAGCGACAATCCGAAGCCGTGAAATATCAGCTTGCCTTGTTCTCCAGGCACAATCACAGCTGAAAGCCATTTATAAAGACAATGCTGATACCATCATCGGCAACATGGATTCCCGAATTTTCCTGGGTGGTTCTGAGCCAACCACGCTCAAAGAACTGAATCAGGCATTGGGAAAAGAAACTATCGACACCTACAACACCTCCAACACCAGAGGTAACAGCCCGTCTTACGGACAAAATTTTCAAAAGCTTGGCAAAGACCTTGCGAGCGTAGATGAGCTTGCGGTTCTGGATGGCAGCAAGTGTATTTTGCAGTTGCGTGGTGTCAGACCGTTTCTTTCTGATAAGTACGATCTGACGCAGCACCCCAATTATAAGTACACATCAGACTTTGATAAGAGAAATGAGTTCAACATTGAACAGTTTCTGAGTCGAAGGTTGAAGCTCAAGGCAGGTGATGAGTTTGTGGTAGTCGATGCGGATTAAGGAGGTTTCTGTTTGGAAAATTTGAAAACGGTATCTGCCCTGGTTAAGAACATCTTGGAACACGACCACAAGGCAAGAAATACCGACAATCATTTGTACCTGATGGTACTGGAACACTATTCCGGTCTGCGTGGCATCGACATTCATGCCATGACGGTTCCTGTGTTTTTGAAGGAACTGGATAGACGCAGCTTTCCGGGGTTTGAAACTGTCCGCAGAAGCAGACAGAAAGTGCAGGCAACCTACCCTGACCTTGCTCCCAGTGAAGCCGTAGGAAAACGCAGAGCAAAAAATGAGGTTGTATATCGAGAATTTGCAGAAAGCGAGGTGTAAAAAATGACTTGGTGGATCACGGATACCTCTATTGGGCAGCGTTTGAAGTTCGTTAGACGATTTCGCCGCCTTACCCAGAAAGAGCTTGGACTCCTGATGGGGTATTCCAAGAAAACAGCGGATGTCCGTATTGCTCAGTATGAGAAAAACGCTCGAACCCCTAATGCAGAAACCACAGCGAAATTCGCAGAGGTTCTGAAGGTTTCACCTGCCGTTTTTTCACCGACGATCTGTGCTTCTCGTGAAGATTTGTTGCAGTCAATGTATTGGCTGTTTCTTATGAAAGCCTGCTAATAAAAAGTCAAGTGTTTTTTGAAGAAAATTTCAAAAATCCGATTTGATATTTTAGGGTACAACTTTTAAGCCACCATGAA
>NZ_JAOQJF010000076.1:0-1832 GCF_025567195.1 Alitiscatomonas aceti
TCCCTCCTCGTATAATAAGTTTGTAAGCAAGAAAACAGCTTACAGACTTATTCTTTTTTTTGGTATAAATGGTAAGGATTTCTACGAGGTACTCCCCTCATCCCGATTCCCATCTATACAGTTGACAGTTACATTTCTATATAGGTAGATCCTGTGGTATGATATCAGGCAGAGTCTGATGTCCAAAGGCACTGCTGTTCCTCCTTTCAGCCGGCTTTGTCCGCGACTGCTTTGAAAGCATTCAGCCTGGCTCATACGGCACATTCCGCTGACACAGAAGTTTCATCCCCAGCCGTTAGCCCCAGCAAGAATGGCTGACTGGGTGCATGCTCATTACGCGAGGGTTCGGTCACCGTATGCGGCACAGGATAAACCTTTTGCTTCAGGCTTCACAAATCCTTATCGGAATGGAGGTGATATCATGTTAAAGATCAACTATATGTCCACCTTGTTTGTTGGTATTGATGTAAGTTCAAAAACTAACTCTGTCTATGCCATGGACTTTGAGGAAAACAAATATCTCTCAACATCCTTTGGCAATAATCAGCCCGGGGCTGATGAACTTGTAAATAGGATCGTCGCATGTATGCAGAAGCATAAACATCTGGATACCCTTCTTATTGTCCTGGAATCTACTTCTGTATACAGCGTCCATATTTCAAACTTCCTGGCTTCCAGCGAGGTCCTCATGCCCTACAAGCCCTACGTCTTCTGTGTAAACCCAAAGGCCACTGCGAACTACCGCAAGTCCTATATCGGAATGGAAAAAACCGATCCCACAGATGCCTATCTTATTGCGGACTTTGGAAGGGTAGGACGTACCAAAAAGCTGGAACCATGGCGCGGCGGGCTGTTCATTGCCCTGAAACGTCTGACAAGGCACCGTATGCACCTTTCTGAATGCATCACCAGAGAGAAGACCTATATGGTCTCGAATCTCTATCTGAAGTTCAGTGAACTTCAACTCCTGGAAGGGGATGACAAGCCCTTTGGCAATCTCTATGGTGCCACGTCCTCAGCCATCCTGACGGAATTCCTGTCTCCACAGGAAATCATCAATATGCCGGAAGAGGATCTGCTTGCCTTTCTTGCACAAAAGAGCAGGAACCGCATCTCTGACCTGTCCAAAACTTCCGAGCTTTTGCGGAAGGCGGCCAGAGATTCCTACCGCCTGGACAAGTGCATGTATGAACCATTGAGCATCTCACTGGCAAGCTCATTTAACTGCATCCAGGCCTATCAGAAAGAAATCAGGCTAATCGAGCAGGCGATTGACAAATGCATCAAGGGAATGAACACAAACGCTCTGCTCATCCTTCAGTCCATACCCGGAATCGGTCCGGTATGGGCATCCGGGATCCTGTCAGAAATCGGCGATATTACAGCGTTTCATTCGTCCGATGCTCTTGCCAAATATGCCGGGCTTTATTGGCCCAAGGGGGATTCCGGAGATTTCATTTCTGAGGATAACCAAATGTCGAAAGCAGGGAATCCCTATCTTCGCTACTATCTTGGCGAAGCGGCAAACAGCGTCAGGAAGCATATCCCTGAATATGCTGATTTCTATGCCAGAAAATATGCTGAGGTATGCAAACATCAGCACAAAAGAGCACTCGCGCTTACATCTCGTAAATTAGTACGACTCGTTTTTGGATTGCTGGCCAAAAACCAACTGTACACCGGCGAAAAGCTGGACACCGAATATAATACCTGGTCGAACTGACATTCGGTTTTTGAGATACATACCGAAGGTCTATTAAGGTTACCCTTTTTTCGGAAAGACACATCAAAATCTTTTTCAAAAGGTTCTTGACATATCACCAGAATGCTTT
>NZ_JAOQJF010000077.1:0-1828 GCF_025567195.1 Alitiscatomonas aceti
GCCTTGGGGGGTGGTCCCCCCGACTTCCCGCAAGGTTCCACGTGTCTCGCGGTACTCTGGATCCCACTAGCTGGCTGCTGTTTTCATGTACAGGACTTTCACCCTCTCTGGTCGGATTTTCCAAACCGTTCCATTAACAGATCGCCTCACATATCGTGGTCCGTAACCCCGGAATGCACGCATTCCGGTTTGGGCTCTTCCGATTTCGCTCGCCGCTACTTTCGGAATCGATGTTTCTTTCTCTTCCTCCGGCTACTTAGATGTTTCAGTTCACCGGGTTCCCGGCGTATGGCTATGGATTCACCATACGTCGCTTAAGGTCTACTTAAGCAGGTTTCCCCATTCAGAGATCTCCGGATCAAAGGATATTTGCTCCTCCCCGAAGCTTATCGCAGCTTATCACGTCTTTCATCGGCTCTTAGTGCCAAGGCATCCACCCTGTGCTCTTTCTAGCTTAACCAGATGTCTCTTCGCCGCGGGAACGGCTCCGAAACGAAGGTGCATAGCGTTGCACCCCTGGCTGTTTGTTTACATTTTTCGGTTTGCATATCTTTCGATATGCCTCGGATGTCTTGTATCTTAAATATATATCTAAGATCTTTTATTCAGTATGCAGTTTTCAAGGTACAGTCTGTATGTTCACTCAGCTAAACTCACTTGCGTTCGCTAAGATTCGTGAACCGCCTCGCACTAAGCTTGATCTGCGCCTTCCGGCTTGTTCTCGCTAAGTTGCTTTCGGCGAGTGGAGATGGAGAGATTCGAACTCTTGACCCCCTGCTTGCAAGGCAGGTGCTCTCCCAACTGAGCTACACCCCCACGGATGCGGGCCTCCCTCTTTTCTGAGGCAATCCCTGTATTCTGTTTATCTTTACAGCCGGTTTCACTCGGNCCACGTGTCTCGCGGTACTCTGGATCCCACTAGCTGGCTATCGTTTTCTCATACAGGACTTTCACCCTCTCTGGTCAGACTTTCCAGACTGTTCTGATAACGATTCGCCTCACATATCGTGGTCCGTAACCCCGGAATGCACGCATTCCGGTTTGGGCTCTTCCGATTTCGCTCGCCGCTACTTTCGGAATCGATGTTTCTTTCTCTTCCTCCGGCTACTTAGATGTTTCAGTTCACCGGGTTCCCGGCGTATGGCTATGGATTCACCATACGTCGCTTAAGGTTTACTTAAGCAGGTTTCCCCATTCAGAGATCTCCGGATCAAAGGATATTTGCTCCTCCCCGAAGCTTATCGCAGCTTATCACGTCTTTCATCGGCTCTTAGTGCCAAGGCATCCACCCTGTGCTCTTTCTAGCTTAACCAGATGTCTCTTCGCCGCGGGAACGGCTCCGAAACGAAGGTGCATAGCGTTGCACCCCTGGCTGTTTGTTTACATTTTTCGGTTTGCATATCTTTCGATATGCCTCGGATGTCTTGTATCTTAAATATATATCTAAGATCTTTTATTCAGTATGCAGTTTTCAAGGTACAGTCTGGAACCGTTTCCGGCTCCGAGTGGAGATGGAGAGATTCGAACTCTTGACCCCCTGCTTGCAAGGCAGGTGCTCTCCCAACTGAGCTACACCCCCATATAAATCTGGCATCCACCTGCTCTCCCATGCCGTCTCCAGCATAGTACCATCGGCCGCTTACGTCTTAACCGTCGTGTTCGGGATGGGAACGGGTGTTTCCCATAAGCGCATCGACACCAGAATTATTCGTTTTTAAGTTTCCTTAAAAACTAAACAGTATATAAAACCCTTACTTCTTCTTCCTTAGAAAGGAGGTGATCCAGCCGCACCTTCCGATACGGCTACCTTGTTACGACTTCACCCCAG
>NZ_JAOQJF010000078.1:0-1547 GCF_025567195.1 Alitiscatomonas aceti
CCGATAATTAAGCGACAGAGATACTACCAATCTCTGGAACAGGCTGCATAGGCAGTGATATCTTTGAGATAAATGTGTCAACCAATATTGACAATATCATTTTCTAAAAAACAATCCAAGATCAGTTTAAAAATCTGATTTAACTTTTCTCTCTGACTGGGTGTACATTTCTTCAGCAATTCCATGACTTCCGGGTCATCAAATTCAATATCCTCTCTCTGCTCATCCCAAAATACCCCTACTGGAACCTTTAAGGATTTTGCGATCCGTTGAAGGATTTGTACCGATACCATTGTCTCTCCAGATTCCAGCCTTGTAATGGAACTCGGGGAGATCATAACCCTGTCCGCCAGTTCTTTCTGTGTAATTGACCGTTTCACCCGAAGTGTCTTAATTCTCCGTCCTATTCTTATATTTTCAGTGCTGCTGTCTTTTTTTATCATCTGTATTCTCCCATTCTTCTTCAAATCTTTTTTGGCATATACTATCGTTATTGTTTCATTTTTATGATACCAATGGGGCCATAAAAATCATAATGTGTATATATCAATTTAAAATGTCTAATAAACAATTCAAAATAATAAAAGGATAGCTTTTATACTATCCTTTTTCCTTTCTTCTATTATTTTTTAGGTTTATGTTCCAAGTGTTTTTACTCTCTGCTCAAAAAAACGAGATCGTCATAAAAAAGATCCCATCCTTGTATCCCGTTTCCTGTACCCCTCCATACCTTTCAACGATCTCACGGATGCTCTTTGTCCCGATTCCATGAAGCGTTCCCTGTTTTCCAGAAACAAATTCTTCTCCAATCCTCTCCGGCTCCTGGGCACAGGTGTTTGAAACCTTTATAAACGACGCATTTCCCATCTGACGGATCACGATCTGGATCCAGCGGTCCTGCGGCTCCATCTTATCACAGGCTTCCAGTGCATTGTCCAGAAGATTTCCCAGGAGCGCTGTCACCTCTGTTTCCTGTAATCTTAACTGGACTGGTTCGATCAGACAGTTGATTTGTATTCCCTGGCTTTTGGCCTGGTTCAGTTTATACTCCAGGATTATGTCCATGGCCTCGCTTCCTGTATGGAATCTGATCTCTTCCATATGTTCTCTTCCGCCCAGTTCTTTTATGTAATCCTTTGCTTTTTCATACGCTCCTGTCTCCAGATAGTTCTGTATCAGCAGATACTGGTTCTTCAGGTCATGATAAAACGTCTGTTTTGAAGCGTTGGCATCCTTTAAGATCTGGTAATTTTCTGCCAGCATCCTGTTTTTCTCCTGTTCCATATCCGCCTTTTCCCGGGATACAGAGGAAATCTGCTTTTGCAGTCTCAGATGTACATACATAAGGACAATCCCCAGAAGAAGCAGCCAGTTTAAGAGGGCGCTTCCATCTGTCTTCTGGATCGTCCTGTCAGCCAGATACACAGACACCCCTTGAAGTGCTATACTAATGTTGTAACAGGAGTGGCTAATAAGATATAATCAATCTTATAAAGAAAAGAGGTACACATTATGCCACAGAGTTACACCCCTGAATTTAAAAAGAA
>NZ_JAOQJF010000079.1:0-1368 GCF_025567195.1 Alitiscatomonas aceti
TTCTTTTTAAATTCAGGGGTGTAACTCTGTGGCATAATGTGTACCTCTTTTCTTTATAAGATTGATTATATCTTATTAGCCACTCCTGTTACAACATTAGTATAGCACTTCAGCACAAGAAGATTTCCAATAATACCGTGATCGAAATCGACGGCTGTTCCCCGCTTGAGATCCTGAAGCTGCAGAAAAACCTGAAAACGATCGCTGAAGGGGAAGGGATCGGTTTTGTTTACGGAAAGGGACAGCGTAAGCCGGAGATCCAGAAGCTGTATGAAGAACTGGAGACCTGCGGCAGCCGCCTGATGGAATACAAGGAACACTTTGAGATCATGGGCAAAGGACGGAACAGCTATTCCAAGACAGATCTGGAAGCAACCTTCATGAGAATGAAAGAAGACCACATGCTCAACGGCCAGCTGAAACCGGCATACAATGTCCAGATCGCAGTAGAGAACTATTTCATTGTCCACAGTTATGTCAGCAGCGACCGGACTGATTACAACACGCTGATCCCGGTTTTGGAAAAGCACCGGAAAGCATTTGGGGAAGAGCTGGAAGCAGTCACTGCGGACAGCGGTTACTGCAGCGAAAAGAATCTTTCCTATCTGAAGGAGAACGGGATCAAAAGCTATATCAAGCTTCAGGATCACGAAAAACGGAAGACCCGTGCATACAAAGCGGATATCGGAAAGTATTATAACATGAGCTGTGCCGTTTTTGAGGATGAGTATTACTACATCTGCCATGATGGGCGGGAACTGCGGCATATGCGGACGGAAAGCAGGATACAGGATGGGTATACCCAGACCTTTGAAGTATATGGCTGTGCAGACTGCAGCGGCTGTGAACATAAGGCGAAATGTCTGTACAAATATGATGCTGAAAAGCATTCAGACCGAAACAAGGTCATGAAGATCAATGAACGGTGGGAAGAGCTGAAAGAGGAAACCAATGAAAACATCCAGAGTGAAGAAGGGATCCTGAAGCGTCAGACACGGTCGATCCAGACGGAAGGCCACTTTGGTGACATCAAAGAGAATGAGAACTTCCGGAGATTCCATTACCGTTCAAAAGAAAAGGTGTATAAAGAGTTCATGCTGTATGCGATCGGGCGGAATATCATGAAATACCACCGGTTTCTGCATCATGAGATTGAAAAATACGAAGGGAAAAAGGAACAAAAAACTGCTTAAAGGCAATGAGCGTTCCCAAAATGCCAAACAAGGGGATACTATGCCCTGAAATTGGAGACAAAAAGGGAATGAGACAGTCCGGCAGAAAACCATAGCCCTGAAAAAGCCAGGAGTTCTGCGGACTGTCTCATTCTTTTGTTATCCGGGGAAAAAATCGGTATTAACCGACAGCCCC
>NZ_JAOQJF010000008.1:0-136377 GCF_025567195.1 Alitiscatomonas aceti
AAGAATTTTCAGGGTTTTACATACTGTTCAGTTTTCAAGGTTCTGTGCTGTTCTTGTCTTTCTCAGCGACAGCTTATTTAGTATATCACGCTGCGTTCTGTTTGTCAAGAACTTTTTTAAATTTCTTTTTGATTTCTTTCCGAAACCCTTGGGTTTCTTTCAGAAGTCTGTCCCGGTCGCTTGGAACGGGTATTAGAATACCAGATGTTCTGCCAAATGTCAACACCTTTTTTCATTTTTTTGTGTTTTTCACGTTTCTTTTTTCTGTTCCTTTTGTATATACAAGATAAGGCGGCACATCCTGTGCGGAACACAAGATATGCCGCCTGTCCTTTTTACTGGCTGCTGCCGTCCAATGTAAACCAGAATTCCACTCCATTTTCCCAGTTTTCCACGCCGCAGGATTCATGATGGGCATCCATGATGGCCTTCACAATGGAAAGACCGATGCCGGTCCCGCCGTATTCTCTGGTCCTTGCCTTATCCACCTTATAGAACTTCGTCCACAGGTTGGGAAGCGCCTCCTCTGGGATCGGCGTTCCCGTGTTAAATACAGATACCCGGACCTTATCTCCATCTCTCGTAATGCGGATCACGATTTTTTTCTCCCCGCCGACATGATGGATGGCATTGCTCAGATAGTTGGTCACCACTTCTTCGATCTTAAATTCATCTGCCCAGACCCACACCGGGCCGCTGCATTCAAACTTCACCTCTGCTTCCGCCTGCTGGACCATGATCCTCGCTGAATTGATGACGCCCTGGATCAGCTCAGTCAGGTCGAACCGTTCCATGACCGTCCGGTCGCTGCCGCTTTCCAGAGATGACAGGGTCAAAAGCTGTTTTACCATCTTATTCATCTTTCCGGCCTCATCCACGATCACGTCACAGTAATAATCCCGGCTCTCCTTATCCTCGCCCATGCCTTCCTGGAGGCCCTCTGCGTAGCCCTGGATCAAAGCAATGGGCGTTTTCAGCTCATGGGATACGTTGGCAATGAATTCCTTTCGCATCTCGTCGATCCGTGTCTTCTCCTCAATGTCCTTCTGAAGCTGGTTATTGACAGATTTCAGCTCACCGATGGTATCCCTAAGGCGCCTGGACAGCGTATTCATATTCTTTCCCAGGACCCCGATCTCTGTATACTCCCCCTTCTCCGGTTCATATCTGGCGTCAAAATCCAGCTGGGACATTTTTTCCGAAAGCCTGGAAAGCTGATTAATGGGGACCGTAAGCCGTCCTGCCACAAAATAGACCACGATCCCGCCGATCAGTACGGCAAAGATGCCCACATAAGCCAGAAACCGGTTGGAGAGCATGGTACTCTCGCTGATGCTGGAAAGAGGGGTGCTCATAATGAAAGCTGTGCTGTTGTCCGAAAAAAAGCCCCAGCTTTCCAGATAGCTGCCGTCTCTCCACGGGTCGAAGGTGACCTGGAGCGTATAGGCTTCATTCTCCTCCAGCACCTTTACGTCCATATGGTTTTTTCCAAAAATATACCGCTCCATCCGGTCCCTTAAAAATTTCGCGTCCCTGGCTGTGGAATAGACTGCCGATGAATCGGCGCTGTTGTCGATCATCAGCATGGAAACATTGGCCTTGTCGCTGAAATCCCGGAACAGCTTCTGGAGATTTCCTTCCTTTATGTTTCCGTCTGCATCCTGCTCCCGCTTCATGGCCTCCTGGATGGAGATGCCTCGCTCTGCGTTGGACTCCAGCTGCCAGTTGAACGCATCGTAGGCCGCTTCAATGGACTCCACCTTCTCAGTTATATAGTATTTTTCCAGATACCATTTGTTGATCCCCCAGATCACGGCGATCATGGCCATCATAAGGCCCACAAAGATCACCGTCATCCGTGTCCGTATGGATTTCATTATGCGTTCACCTCAAACTTATATCCCATGCCCCAGATGGTCTTTATGAGCTCACCCTTTTCTCCTAACTTACTGCGAAGCTTCTTTACATGGGTGTCGATGGTCCTGGCGTCGCCGAAATAATCGTAATTCCACACATTGTTCAGGATCTTTTCCCTGGACAGGGCCATCCCCTGGTTTTCCATAAAATATGTCAGAAGCTCAAATTCCTTATTGCTCAGATCCACCGGCTGGCCGTCCACACTGGCCTCGTGGGCGTCTTTATCCACCCGGATCCCGGCTGCCTCCAGGATCTCTCCCGTTCCGGCATTTCCCCGCCTTAAAATGGCCTCTATGCGGGCCACCAGGATCTTTGGACTGAAGGGCTTGGAAATATACTCGTCCACTCCCAGTTCAAACCCCAGAAGCTCGTCCCGTTCCTCGGACCGGGCCGTCAGCATGATGATCGGCACCTGGGAATAGCGGCGGAGGGTCCGGCATACCTCCCAGCCGTCCATTTTCGGCATCATCACGTCCAGGATCACCAGACCGATATCCTTTTCTTTAAAAAAGATATCCACCGCCTGCTCCCCGTCCTCTGCTTCGATCACCTTATATCCCTTGATGGCCAGAAAATCCTTTACCAGCTTTCGCATCCTGGCCTCGTCGTCCACCATCAGAACCTTAACAGCATCCATTTTTCCACCTTCCTTGTTCGTTTCCTTTTCTACCTGTATTCTAGCAGAATGACCGGTAAAATACCATCAGTTCACTAAAGTTTCACAAAGCCAGGGGCCGCTTTAGAATAAGTGGGGTTCTCTCAGAAAGTTTTTTGAATTTATCGTTTTAATCCATTGATTTTCTTTATATTTCAATGTATTATATATATATTAGATAATCTTTTTCTCCTGTTGCATTCATATAAACCGTTTTTATTGATTCTTATAAAAAACTATAAAGGTACGAATACATCAAAGTGATAAATTGTGGCCGTAAGTGGATATAGCGGATCTCAATACTGGGCTGGATGGACGGGAGAATAGTCCTTTTTACCAGATAACCTTGTAAACAGCGAATTGCAGTAATAGGAGTTTTCAATGCAGCCAAAATATTAAAAAGCTTTTATAGCGGCCCTGGCCCTGGGGATTATTTCCTCTATTCACACAAGACCCCGGTATCCTGTTTTCCCCCTCTCCATCCTTCCGACCGTTCTGGATGTGATACGCTATTTCCTCATGATATCCATCCAGATATATGTACTGGAAAAGGTCCGCAATTCTAAACATAGTACGCTTATATATAACAGTGTAAAGATCGTATTCGTTTTGATGATCCTGTATTTTCTTTTCCGCTCCTTCTGACCTTCCATCCGGAAGTGTAACAGGACAGCTATTTCTTCCCACTAACCAAATAAGAGGGCACCGGCGGCTGCCGATGCCCTCTTTATTCTTCTTTATTCCTGTTCCTTCTCCTCCGGAACCACAGCGATATGAAGCTCCTCCAGCTGCTTCACATCCACCTCCGACGGAGCCTCCATCATCAGACAGGAGGCATCCTTTACCTTCGGGAAAGCGATCACGTCGCGGATGCTGTCGGCTCCCACCATCAGCATGATCACACGGTCCAGGCCGTAGGCCAGGCCGGCATGGGGCGGAACGCCGTATTTAAAGGCATCCAGAAGGAAGCCGAACTGCTCGTTGGCCCGCTCCGGCGTAAAGCCCAGGACCTCAAACATCTTCTCTTGGATATCTCCCTGATGGATACGCACAGAACCGCCGCCCAGCTCTGTTCCGTTTAACACGATATCGTATGCTTTTGCACGCACTGCGCCCGGATCGCTGTCCAGAAGGGGGATATCCTCCTCCATGGGCATGGTGAACGGATGGTGCATGGCCACATACCGGTCCTCTTCCTCTGAGTACTCTAAAAGCGGGAACTCAGTCACCCACAGGAACTTAAAGTCATCCTTCTTAAGAAGATCCAGCTGTCTTGCCAGCTCCAGACGGAGGTTTCCGAGAACGTCGAATACCACCTTATCCTTGTCGGCGGCAAAGAATAACAGGTCTCCCGGCTTTCCGTCCATGGCCTTTACCAGGGCATCCAGCTCCTCCTCCTTCATGAACTTTCCGAAGGAGCACTTATAGGAGCCGTCCTCATGGATGGCCAGGTAGGCCAGTCCCCTGGCCCCAAAGCCCTTGGCGTATTCCACCAGAGCGTCGATCTTCTTTCTGGGCATGCCGGCCTGGCCGTCTGCGTTGATGCCGCGGACAGAACCGCCGTTTTCCAGGGCGCTCTTAAACACCACAAATTCACAGTCCTTTACCACGTCGGACACATTTTTAAGCTCCATTCCAAACCGCAGATCCGGCTTATCTGAGCCGAAGCGGTCCATGGCCTCTCTCCAGGTCATTCTCTGGATGGGAAGCTGCACATCAAAATCACAGATCTCCTTGAAGATCTTCTTTAAAAGCCTCTCGTTTACATCCAGCACGTCCTCCACATCCACAAAGGACAGCTCCATGTCGATCTGGGTAAACTCCGGCTGGCGGTCAGCCCTGAGATCCTCGTCCCGGTAGCAGCGGGCCAGCTGGAAATAACGGTCAAATCCAGAGCACATTAAAAGCTGCTTTAAGAGCTGCGGAGACTGGGGAAGGGCATAAAAGTTCCCCGGATGCACACGGCTGGGCACCAGATAGTCCCTGGCTCCCTCCGGCGTGCTCTTAATTAAGGTGGGGGTCTCGATCTCTAAAAATCCCTCATCTGCTAAAAACTGGCGCACCATGGTGGCCACACGGCTTCTGACCAGGATGTTTCTCTGGAGATCCGGACGGCGCAGGTCCAGATACCGGTATTTTAAGCGCACCTCTTCCCTTGTCTTACTGTTTTCCTCAATGGGGAACGGCGGAACCTCGGATTCGGAAAGGATCCGCAGGGATCTTGCCCGTACCTCAATGGAACCGGTCTTTAAGTTTTCGTTGGCCGCGCCGGAACGCTTTTCCACCACGCCGGTCACCGCGATGGTAAACTCACTTCTTAAGCGCTCTGCCTTTGCAAAGCTCTCGGCTCCGCAGTCGCTTTCCTCAAAAATGATCTGGATGATCCCGGTGCGGTCTCTCAGATCTGTAAAGATGATGCCGCCTTTATTTCTGCTCTTCTGGACCCAGCCCATAAGGGTCAGCTCCTGGCCCACGTTTGCCTCTGTAACCTCCGTACAGCGGCAGGAACGCTTTAAGCCTGCCATTGATTCTGCCATGATATTCTCCTCCTGCTTAACGCTTTAACTCCTCTTTATAGAATTCCTTAAACTCCGTATAGCCTTCTTTTCCCAGCTGCTCCTTCTGGAACTTCTTATTTTTATTCATCTGGGTCACCAGAACCGTCTTTCCCTCTGCCCGGGCAGCCATGGCCTCCTTAAGGATCTCAGAAAGGCGCTCCATTCCCATGCCCTTTTCATACATCCAGGCCTCTCTGGCATTCTTTTCCGGAACCACAAAGCCGGCGTCCATGAGGATCCCCACGATCCGCTCAAAGCCGATGGAAAAGCCGCAGGCCGGTGTATCCATGCCTGTGAATCTTCCCACCATCTTATCATATCTTCCGCCGCCGGCCACAGAGCCGCCAAAGCCCTCCATGGCCACCTCAAAGATCGTGCCGGTGTAATAGCCCATGCCGCGGACCAGGGTTGGATCGAATTTCAGTCCGAAGCCTCCGCCGGACACGCTCATGACCGTATCCATGATCTCCGCCAGATTTTCAGCTGCACCGTCCTCCAGTACGCCTGAAAGGATCTCTCCCATACGGCGGACTCCATCGGCGTCATTTGTCACCTGTCCCATAAGCTCCAGGTATTTATCCGCCGTTTCTTCGGAATATCCGTTTTCCACCAGCTCCGCTCTCACGCCGTCCACGCCGATCTTGTCCATCTTGTCCACGGTGATGAACACCTTTTCAATGTCCTCCTCCGGGAAGCCGCTGTAAACGGCCATGGCCCGCAGGATCTTCCTGTCGTTGATACGGACCTCAAACTGGTTGTTGGGGCAGATCTTCTTTAAAGCTGTGGTGGTCGCCAGCACCAGCTCGATCTCCGCCTGGCTGGTGGCGTCGCCGAAGATGTCGATGTCACACTGGACAAACTGGCGGTAACGGCCCTTCTGGGGGCGGTCTGCCCTCCATACGCTTCCGATCTGGAGCGCCTTAAAGGGCGACGGCAGATTGGCCGCGTTGTTGGAATAGTATCTGGACAGCGGGAGCGTCAGATCGTAGCGCAGGCCGCTGTCTGCCAGGTCATTTTCTGTTTCTGCTGCCTCTAAGTTTAATTTCTCGCCCCTCTTTAATACCTTAAAGATCAGCTTTTCATTGTCTCCCCCCTGCTTGCTTAACAGGTTTTCGATGTGCTCCACACAGGGAGTCTCAATGGAAGAGAATCCGAAGCCGCGGTACGTTTCCTTGATCTGGTTCAGAACATAATCGCGGATCTGCATTTCCTGGGGCAGGATATCCTTCATGCCGGTCACCGGCTTTTTCTTTAACGCCATACTCGTTCCTCCATATTTTATGTCTGATGGTAAGTTTACGACAGCCCATCCAGTTTTTCAAGCATCTTTTCTTTTCTTCCGATCATCTCGTCGATGCGGGCGATATACTGATCCACATCTTTGACGTTCTCCACCCGCTCCAGACGGTTTTCCGCAGGGAATACCACCTTCGTCGTGGTCCCGGCCCCGCAGGCGACTATGATCTGTTTTTCCTCCATGATGAGGATGTTGTAGATACACGCCTTATCCGGGGCCGCGTAGCCCACATTTTCAAAATTGCCGGCCATGTTTTTCTGGCGGTACAGATAATAGGGCACCAGGCCCATGGATCTGGCGTACTCTGCCGTCAGATCGATCATTTCCTGGGTGTTCTCGATCTTTAAGTCCGCATACCGTTCCTTAAAGATATTGAGTCTGGCAGCCCGCTTGATGGCCAGGGAATGGACCGTAACGCTGTCGGGGGCCAGCTCCTTTATTTCTTCCATAGTGGCCCGCACGTCGTTTATATCCTCCTCCGGCAGGCCGATGATCAGATCCATGTTGATGTTATCAAAGCCCAGCCTTCTCGCCAGACGGTATTTTTCCTTCACCATCTCCACCGTGTGGCGGCGGCCGATGAGATCCAGGGTGGACTGCTTCATGGTCTGGGGATTGATGGAGATCCTGGAGATCCCGTGGGCCCGCAGGGTCTTCAGCTTATCCTCAGTGATGCTGTCGGGCCGTCCGGCCTCCACTGTAAACTCCTTCACAGAAGAAAGATCGAACCGCTCCCCGATCCGGGTGAGGATGGCATCCAGCTCCTCTGCCTTTAAGGCCGTTGGCGTTCCTCCCCCGAAGTAGACCGTATCCAGGGTGCGTCCCTTCATGGTCTCCGCCACATAATCCAGCTCCTTAAAAAGAGCGGCCAGGTACTGGTCCATTTTCTTTTCCCAGGCCCCGATGGGGTAGGAGGTAAAGGAGCAGTACAGGCAGGTGGTGGGACAGAACGGGATCCCCACATACAGGCTGTATCCGTTTTCGTAGTCAATATGGCTCAGGAGCTCCTTTTCCCGCTCCGCAATCTCCAGGCTCAGATCGATCTTCCCGTTGCTGGTCAGGTAGGTCTTTTCCATGAATTCCCGGATCTCTTCCTCCGGAACGCCCTGGTCCAGCCGGCTTAAGGCGATCTTTGTGGGACGGATCCCGGTAAGGGTCCCCCATGGAAGGGTCTTTCCGGTACGGACAGAAAGAAGGCCGTAAAGCTCCCGCTTGATGGCAGTCTTGGCTTCCAGACGGTTCTCATAAGAGACGGGAAATGCCGCTCCCGCCTTTTTCTCTTCATTTTCCAGGATATCCAGGGAAAATGTGCCGGACTCCGGCTCATACGTTCCTTCCACATAAAAGTCCACGCCCCCGGTCCTTTCATGGGCAAAGCCCTCTCCTGGATAGAACGCCATTAAAAGCTCCCGGATGTCCTGCTCATAGGAAGCATCATTCAGTAAAATTCCGATCATTTCTAGTACCTCGCCAGGGGATTGTGCTTCTTTTCATATTCAATGGAGGTAACGCCCATATGGCCCGGATATACCTTCACCGTCTCCGGAAGCGTTAAAAGCTTCTTCACCGAGGCCAGCATGGACATGGCGTCTCCGGTGGGAAGATCCACCCGGCCGTAGGAGGTGCGGAACAGGGTGTCGCCCGCAAACAGAAGATCCTCAGACTCGATATAGTAGCAGCAGGAGCCGATGGTATGGCCAGGGGTCTCGATCACCTTCCAGGTCACGCCCGCGGCCTCAAAGGTCTCTCCGTCACAGACCGTCAGATCCGGCTCCAGCGTGTAATCCTTTCTGTAATAATCCATCATCAGGTTCTTTTTGCTGTCTCTTAAGACCTCCAGCTCCTTTTCACAGGCACAGATCTTAATTCCCCATTCCTTCTTAAGCTCCTCTGCCGCCATAATGTGGTCAAAATGGCCGTGGGTCAGAAGGATCAGCTCCGGCGAAAGCTCCAGCTTCCGGCATTCCTCCCGGATCACATCTGCTGCATCGCCCGGATCCACGATCACCGCCTGTTTTGTCTCCTCATTATAGACCAGGCAGCAGTTGGTCTCTACCATTCCCACTGTCAGATTCTTTACGCAAATTCCGCTCATTGTTTTCTTTCCCTTTCAAAGATGATGGAGTCCGCCGGCCGTTTGGCGTGGCAGACTCCCCGTATTTTTATCAGCCTGTGGTCCTCTCGATGTCTAAGACCCCGTCGATCTGGCGGATCTTGGCCATGAGAGTATTTAATTCTTCTGTTCCGTGGATATCAAAGGACATGGTGATGGTGGCCTTACCCTGCTTATTGGTCCGGGCGTTCATATTGGTCACATCGATCTCCCGCTCTGTGAAGATCCTGGCAATATCCACATACATACCGATCCGGTTATTGGCATAAATGGAGATCTCAGTGGCATAGGTGGCCGTTCCCTTCTCATCCTCCTCCGCCTGCCATTCGGCGTCGATCAGCCGGTTCCTCTCCATTTCCGGCAGGTTCAGCACATTGATGCAGTCGGTCCGGTGGATGGTAACGCCGCGGCCTCTGGTCACGAAGCCCACGATCTCGTCTCCCGGCACCGGGTTGCAGCATTTGGAGAAGCGCACTGCCAGATCATGGATCCCCTTGACCACGATGCCGCTTTTGCTCTTTCCGCGCATGGGCACCACAGCCGCCCGGTTGTTGTCTCCAATGGTGTCCAGAATCGTTGCGTCGGTCACTTCCCGCTTCAGCTTTTTCTCCCGTTCCTCCACCATCTTATTGATGACCTGGCCCTCTTTTAAGCCGCCGTGGCCCACAGAGGCCAGTACCGAATCCCAATCCTGGAAGGCATAGCGCTTTAAGACCTTATCCATATATTCGGGCTTGCTGATATCGGCAAAGTTGATCCCCTTGGCCTTACAGTACCGGTCGATCAGCTCCCGGCCCTTGACGATGTTATCGGCCTTCCGCTCCTGCTTGAACCAGGAATTGATCTTATTCTTCGCCTGGCTGCTCTTGACCTGGTTTAACCAGTCCCTGCTGGGGCCTTTGGAATTCTGGGAGGTCATGATCTCGATCCGGTCTCCGTTCTGGATCACATAGTTGATGTTCACCAGCTTCCCGTTGACCCGGGCGCCCACCATCTTATTTCCCACAGCCGTGTGGATGGCGTAGGCAAAATCAATGGCCGTGGAGCCGCTGGGCAGGGCCTTCACATCGCCGTTGGGCGTAAAGCAGTAAACGTTGTCGGAGAACATGTCCAGATCGCTCTTTAGCATGCTTAGGAATTCTTTGTTGTCCGACATATCCTGCTGCCACTCCAGGATCTGTCTCAGCCAGCTTAACTTCTTGGCCTCGTCTCCGGCTGCAATGTGACCACTGCCGCTTTCCTTATACTTCCAGTGGGCCGCGATTCCGTACTCTGCCGTCCGGTGCATCTCGAAGGTCCGGATCTGGATCTCAAAGGGCTGGCCGTTGTTCCCGATCAGGGTCGTATGCAGGGACTGGTACATATTGGGCTTTGGCATGGCGATATAGTCCTTGAACCGGCCCGGAATGGGTTTGTACATTTCATGGATCACACCCAGGGCCGCATAACAGTCCTTCACCGTATCCACAATGATCCGCACTGCAAAAATATCGTAGATCTGGTCCAGGGTCTTGTTCTGGTTCACCATCTTCTTATAAATACTAAAGAAGTGCTTCACCCGGCCGCTGACCTCACATTCGATCTCCGCATGCTTCATGTGGGTGCTGATCTCCTGGATGATCTCGTCGATGAAATTCTGTCTGGCCTCGCTGGTCAGGGATATCTTTTCCTGGAGATCATTATAAACGTCCGGCTCCAGGTATTTCAGCGCCAGATCGTCCAGCTCGATCTTTATTTTGGAAATACCAAGACGGTCCGCCAGAGGCGCGTAGATCTCGATGGTCTCTCTGGCCTTTTCCTTCTGTTTCTCCGGCTTCATGTACTGAAGTGTCCGCATGTTGTGGAGGCGGTCCGCCAGCTTAATGAGGATGACCCGGATATCCTTGGCCATGGCCAGGAACATCTTTCTTAAGTTCTCCGCCTGCATCTCCACCTTATCGGCAGACCAGGACAGCTGGGTCAGCTTTGTGACGCCGTCCACCAGCAGGGCCACCTCTTTTCCGAAGATCGCCGCCAGCTCCTCCTCGGTCAGAACCGTATCCTCCACCACGTCATGGAGGATACCGGCGATGATGGATTCCTTATCCAGCTCCAGGTCCGCCAGGATGATCGCCACGCAGAGGGGATGGATGATATATGGCTCCCCGGATTTTCTCTTCTGGTCCTTGTGGGCATCCCGGGCGATCTGATACGCCTTTTCCACCATGCCCAGATCGTCAGACGGATGATATTTCCGTATGCTCTTTACCAGATCCTCATACAGCACGTCGGGACTGGTAAAATCCGCCGGAGCCTCCAGTTCCACTTCTATGCTTTTCAGTTTTTCTTCCATACGCTCACACCTTCCCTCACCCGGGCCTCCAGGATCTCCCAATTCCCCGTATCCACATCATGCCCATGATAATATTAAATTTTATTATAAAATTTTTTGTCGCAAATTGCAACAGGTTTCTGGCCCCGGGACGGCTCCCCCATGTTTCATGCAATTTGGATTGTATTTTCCCGCATTCTGTTTTAAAATAAAAACATGTTGGAAAATTCAAACGAAACAGGAGGAACTCCTATGGAAACCATGAAACTGGTCCTGCCATTGAATGAAGAAATGACCGCTATCCGCCGTCATATCCACCAGCATCCGGAGCTCAGCAATGAAGAATTTGAAACCACGAAGCTGATCCGGGAAAAGCTGACGGAATACGGCATTGAGATAGCCGAGATCGGCTTAAAGACCGGAGTGCTCGGCATCCTCCGCGGCAAAAAGCCCGGAAAGACCGTGGCCATCCGGGAGGATATCGACGCCCTGCCCATGCCGGAGCTGACAGAGCTCCCATTTGCATCCGAAATTCCCAATGTCTGCCATTCCTGTGGTCATGATATCCACACCACTGTGCTTTTATACTGTGCGCGGGTCCTTTCCCAGATCCGGGACGAGCTTTCTGGAACCGTCATGTTCCTTTTCCAGCCGGCCGAGGAAAAGGGCTGCGGTGCAAAGCAGTTCATCGACTGTGATTTTACAAGGGCCGCAAAGCCCGATGTGTTCATCGGCCTCCACGTGTCTCCGGAATACGACGCCGGGACCATTGCCTTAAAGAAAGGGCCTGGATGCGCCTCCAACGATTTCTTCCATATTAAGATCAGCGGAAAAGGCGGCCACGGGGCCCACCCGGAAAATTTCGTGGATCCGGTAATGATCAGCGCCTATGTGCTGACCCAGCTCCAGACCATCGTTTCCAGGGAAAACCATCCCATCTCCTCCGCCGTCCTCACCATCGGAAACATCCAGGGCGGCAAGGCGGCCAATATCGTACCGGATTTTGTGGAAATGCAGGGAACCCTCCGGACCCTGACGCCGGAGCTTCGGGAGTCCATGAAGCAGTCCGTGGAACGGATCGTGACCCTGGGAGCGGAGACCCTCCGCGGAAAGGGCGAGATCACCTGGGGCGACGGTATGCCGCCTCTGGTCAACGACGATACTGTCGTCGATCTGGTGGCAGCGGCCGCAGAAAAGACCATCGGCGCAGACCGGATCTTCACCTTCGACAGCCCCTCCCTGGGCTCCGAGGACTTCTCCTGCCTGTTCCCGGAATACGCTCCCGGCGCCCAGTTCCGCTTAGGCTCGGGAAACAGTGATCCCAATACCAGACATGGGATCCACAATTCCAAAAATACATTTGACGAAGACTGTATCGCCGCCGGAACCGCCGTGCTGGTACAGTTTGTAAGAGACTATCTCAATTAAGAAAGCGAGGAAATTTCATGGATCTTCATTTTGACCCGCTCCAGTACCGCTATCCGTCCCGCCGCCGTCTTGTCTACGGCCGCCGGGGAATGGTCTGTGCCTCCCAACCCCTGGCTGCCCAGGCAGGCCTGGATATGATCAAAAAAGGCGGAAACGCCTTTGACGCAGCCCTGGCCGCAGCCGCCTGTCTGGCTGTGGTGGAGCCCATGTCCTGCAATATGGGCGGCGACGGCTTTGCCCTGATCTGGCACGAAGGAAAGCTTTACGGCTTAAACGCCAGCGGCCCGGCTCCCGCTCTTTTAAGCGTAGATACCTTAAAACAGGCCGGATACACAGAAATGCCCAAATACGGCTGGGGAGCCGTTACAGTCCCCGGCGTCACCTCCGGCTGGGCGGAGATCAACAAACGCTTTGGAAAGCTGTCCCTCTCCCAGATCCTGGAGCCTGCCGCCTCCTATGCCCGGGACGGCTTCCCCGTATCTCCCGTGGTATCTGCACTCTGGAACCGTCTGGCCGAGTCCTTTAAAAAGGAGCTATCCCCAGAATTTTACGAGGCCTGGGCAGCGGATTTCACCATCGACGGCCGCGCTCCCAGAGCCGGTGAGATCTTTAAGTATAAGGGCATGGCCGAAACTCTGGAGGAGCTTGGAAAGACCAACTGCGAATCCTTCTACCGGGGAGCCATTGCCGACGCCATCGACAGCTATTCCAGAAAGACCGGCGGCTATCTGAGAAAAGAGGACCTGGCCGCCTACAAGGCCCAGTGGGTGGAGCCCATCACCACCAATTACAGAGGCTATGACGTCTGGGAGATCCCGCCCAACGGCCACGGCATCGTTGTCCTCATGGCCTTAAATATCCTGGAGGGCATGGACCTTTCCGCAGGCCACGACGATCCGGAAACGGCCCATAAGATCATGGAGGCCTTAAAGCTTGCCTTCACTGACGGAAAACGGTATGTAGCCGACCCCAGAGCCATGAAGCCCACGGTGGAGCAGCTTTTATCCAGGGACTATGCGGCAAAGCGCCGGGCCCTCATCGGAAGCACTGCCCTGGAGCCCAAGCCCGGAACTCCCTACTGCGGCGATACGGTCTACTTAAATGCAGCTGACGGCGACGGCAACATGATCAGCTACATACAGTCCATCTACTGCGGCTTTGGCTCCGGTACCGTCCTTCCGGGCACAGGCATCGTCTTCCACAACCGGGGCAATAACTTCACCATGGACGAGACCATGGAAAACTGTGTGGCTCCCGGCAAAAAGCCGTACCACACCATCATCCCCGGCTTCCTCTCCAAGGACGGAAAGGCCGTGGGCCCCTTCGGCGTCATGGGCGGCTTTATGCAGCCCCAGGGCCATGTGCAGGTGCTGACCAATATGATCGACTTCCATATGAATCCCCAGGAGGCCCTGGACGCCCCCAGATGGATGTGGACCGGAGAAAAGAAGATCTCCCTGGAGCGCCTTTATAACAGCGAGATGGCTGACAAGCTGACCCGTACCGGCCATGACATAACCATCCCGGTCAACAGCCTGGAATTCGGCCGCGGCCAGATCATCTTAAGAGACGACGACGGCACCCTCTGCGGAGCCACCGAGCCCAGGACCGACGGCACTGTGGCCGTGTGGTAGCGGCAGGCCCGCTGTCCGCATAAAAGAAAGATCCCCCGCATATCCTGTACTATCAGACCTGGATATGGGGGGATTTTTTTGAAACGACTGCCCGAGCACGCCGTCTTCTGGCTTCTATTGCTGCTCCTGGGACTGGGCTCTGCCGGTTCCCTATATAAAAAGGCCGCAGACCAGGCCGCCCTTAAGGCAGAGCTGCCGGAACGGATCCTGGCAGCTCCCGTCATAAGCGGACCGTCTGCGGTCTCTCATGCTCCCATTCTTTTTCCTATGGACGGAAGCTGTGATATACCTGTCCCGGCGTCATGCCGCCGCGTAACGATGCCATTTCACTGACCGTCACCAACTGGTAGCCCCGCTTTTTAAGCTCAGGGATCAGGACCACCGCTGCGTCAGCGGATGTACCGTAGAGATCGTGCATCAGGATGATGTCACCATCCTTTACGCTGCTTAACACCACATTGATGGTATTCTGGGCATTTTTCGTCTTCCAGTCCAGGGTGTCGATGGACCAGAGAATGGCGGGAACGCCCTTCTTTGCCAAATTCTGCTTTGCATTGTCGCTTACAAAGCCTCCCGGCGGGCGCATGGTCACGGTACGCACTCCGGCAATGGACTGGAGCGTGTCGTCCAGCCGGTTCAGATTGGCAAACAGCCCCTCCTGGGACAGCTTCGTGATATAGGTGTGGTCCCAGGTGTGGCTGCCCGGCTCGCAGCCCATATCCACCATGCGCTTTACTGTGGACTGGTAGGTTCCCATACGGTTTCCCACCATATAAAAGGTAGCTCTGGCATCGTTGGCCTCCAGGCAGTCTAAGATCCTGGCCGTATGGGCCGAGGGCCCGTCGTCAAAGGTCAGGGCCACCATGGGCTTCGATGGGTCGATGTACCGGCCCATATGAGTCCCCTCCGGCGGCAGTCCTGCGTCCTTTCCGGTCACTGCAATGCGGATACCGTCCACCCGGAGTCCCTGGCCCTCTGTTCCGGCGGTTTCGCCATTTTTTACCAGAGCTGTCCAGGCTCCATTCTGAAGGACGGAATAGTAAAGGTCATAATTTTCGGAAAGCTGGCCTGTGAGCTGCATCCGCACAGCCTCCAGGGGCTTGTCGGTGTCTGTGGCCCCGGCCTCTCCAAGGTTCTCCTGCCAGTCCATCCAGCCGGAGCCGCTTAAGTTCACCTGGTAGGCAATGGTGCCGGTCATGCCCTCGGGCTGGTTCTCCAGGGAGGCGGCGACTGCCGTCACGTACGTATCCTTCGGGCCGTTTACATATGTATTATCCTTTGCCATATCTGTCCAACCGCGGCCATGGATATGGGCCCTGTAAACGGCCCCCATGGCTCCGTCCGCATAGGCTGGAAAGGAGGCGGCCGCCGTTCCGGTCACGCCCAGGAACAGGGCGGCGGCTCCCAGTAAAAATTTCTTCAGTTTTCTCATTGGTCTTTTTCTTCCTCCTGGTCAAATATTCTGTGGAGCAGGGAGACAGATTCCTGATATGCCAGTTCTTCCTTCAGTTCCCCAAGCTGTTCAAATACGCCGCGGTAATACCATGCGTGCTCATTTTTATCTGTGACCCGGAATTTCTGCCAGACGCCGTCGCCCCGGAGCAGCATGTCCGCGGCAGTGCTCCTTAGATTGCTCAGCTTGTCTCCCAGGCAGATGAGCTTTTCCGCCCGTCCTGCCGATCTGAGCTTTTCAATGGTGGCGCTTTTCCGCTCCTTCCAGGTCCTGGATTTGTCCTCGCTTTCTGCCAGCACCAGGTCGGCTACCCGGGACCCGAACTGCATTTTCAGCTCCTCATAGGAGATCCCGGCGTCTTCGATCACATCATGGAGAAGGGCGGCGCTGATGACTTCCGGATCGTCGGTCATCCCGGAAACGATCACAGCCGCCTCAAAGGGATGGACGATATACGGGACCATACTGCCCTTCCGAAGCTTCCCTTCATGTACCTTCCTGGCAAATTCTGCCGCCTTTTTTACCATAGCTGTTCCCTCCCCTGGAATCTCCGCCCGGCTGTCAGGCCTGGCCGGACTGTTTTTGTTTCTCAGTTAAATGAACATTCAGGTAATTGTACGGGATCTCGATCCCCTCCTCGTCAAAGGCCAGCTTCACCGCTTCCGTCAGCTCCCATCTGGCGGTCCAGTACTCCTCCGTCAGGGTCCAGCCCCGGACGCTTAAGTTTACGCTGCTCTCACCCAGGCTGTCCACCACCACCAGGATCCCGTCCTCCTTAAGGATGGCCGGATGCTCCTCAAACAGCCGTCTGAGGATCTCTTTTGCCTTTTTCAGATCGGCAGAATAGCCGATGCCGATGTTTAAGACCAGCTTCTTTTTTTCCTCTCCCGTGCTGTTGGTGATGGGAGAATTGGAGATACTGCTGTTGGGGATCACGATCCTTTTGTTTTCAATGGTCAGAAGGGTCGTATAGACCAGTCCGATGGACTCCACGGTCCCCTCCCCATCCTTAGTGACGATATAGTCTCCTGCCTTGAAGGGCTTTAAAAAGAGCACCAGAACGCCTCCGGCAAAGTTTGCCATGGTATTCTGAAGGGAAAGGCTCATGGCCAGGGTCACGGCTCCGGCAATGGTCACCAGGGAGGAGGATTTGATCCCCAGCTCCTCGGCCACCATGAACACCAGGAGCCCGATGAGCACGGCATATAAAAGCGCGTCCAGAAACTTCCTCAGTGTGACCTCCAGACCAGCCTTCTCCATGGACCTTCCGACGCCCTTTCTTATGGCGCGGATGACCTTATAGCCAATGACGGCGATCAAAACGGTGATCAGGAGCTTCCCGCCGGTCTTAAGAAGCCAGGGAAGCAGCATGTCCATGATCTGGATCTTCAGCATCAGCGTTCCTCCTTATGCACAGATTCTTTGTTCTCCTGCTGCCCTCCGGACTGGGCCGTCTTTTTGATCAGGCCGCCCACCTTCTGGGAGATCCTGTCCAGAGCATCTGCTGCCTTCTTTCCAGCGGCCTCCACCGGTCCGGGAGTCCGGGACGGCTTTTTCGCTGCCGCAGGCTTTTCCCCGGCAGTCTTTTTCCTGGCTGCTCCGGCGGTCTCCTTTTTCCCGGCAGCTTTTTTACCCGTCTCCTTCTTCGGCTCCTCCTTCACCGGCGTACACTGGAACACGCAGATGCCTAAAGGCGGCAGGGTAATGGAGATCGAATGCTCCCTGGCATCCCACTCCTCTTTTTTAGATGCCTTGACCCGGGGATTTGTTGCACCCGTTCCGCCAAATTTTACAGAATCACTGTTTAAGATCTCTTTATATTTTCCGGCAAAGGGCACGCCCACCCGGAATTTCTCATGAGCCACGGGAACAAAGTTGCAGACAAAGAGCAGGGTGTCCTCGGGCCGCTTCGTCTTCCGGATGAAGATGGCGATGTTTTCGTCATTGTAGGTACAGTTGATCCACTCGAAGCCCTCGGGCTCATAATCCATTTCGTAAAGAGCCGGCTGGGTCGTATATAAATGGTTTAACGCCTTCACATATTCCTGCATCTCCTTATGGACCGGATACTGCAAAAGCTCCCATTCCAGGCTCCGGTTTTCATTCCACTCGTCCATCTGTCCAAATTCCTGGCCCATGAACAAAAGCTTTTTCCCCGGATGGCCTGTCATAAAGCCGTAAGCGGCCCGCAGGTTTGCAAATTTCTTTTCCTGGGTATCTCCCGGCATCTTTCCCGCCATGGAGCCTTTTCCGTGGACCACCTCGTCATGGGAGAACACCAGGACGAAGTTCTCGCTGTATGCGTAGAGCATACTGAAGGTCAGCTCTCCGTAGTGCTGGTTCCGGAAATAGGGATCGCACTGCATATATCCCAGGAAATCGTTCATCCAGCCCATATTCCACTTATAATCAAAGCCCAGGCCGCCTTCCTTCACATTTCCCGTGATCTGGGGCCAGGCCGTGGATTCCTCTGCAATGAGGACCGCTCCCTTTGCCTCTTTATGGAATACAGAATTCAGATGCTTTAAGAACTCCACAGCCTCCAGGTTTTCATGGCCGCCGTACATGTTGGCCACCCATTCTCCGGCGTTCTTTCCGTAATCCAGATACAGCATGGAGGCCACCGCATCCATACGGATCCCGTCGGCATGGTACTCCTTTGCCCAGAACAGGGCGTTGGAGATCAGGAAGTTGGACACCTGGGGTCTCCCGTAATTGTAGATCAGCGTCCCCCAGTGGGGATGGGAACCCTGACGCGGATCCAGGTGCTCATACAGGCAGGTGCCGTCAAAGGAGGCCAGGCCATGGGCGTCCCTGGGGAAATGGGCCGGGACCCAGTCTAAGATCACGCCGATCCCCTCTTTGTGCATATGGTCCATGAAGGCCTTAAAATCGTCGGGGGTCCCGTAGCGGCTGGTGGGGGCATAATAGCCGGTTACCTGGTAGCCCCAGGAGGCATCCAGGGGGTGCTCCATCACCGGCAAAAGCTCCACATGGGTATAGCCCATTTCCTTCACATAGGAAGCCAGCTTTTCTGCGGTCTCCCGGTAATTATAAAACTGGCTGCCGTTCTTTTCCTCTCCGTTTTCATCCAGCTCCGCCGGCTTCCGCATCCAGGAGCCCAGATGTACCTCATAGACCGACATGGGCGCTGTCTTCGTATCGGTCTTTGCTCTTCGGTCCATCCACTCCTTATCGCTCCACTTATAACGGCCCAGGTCCCAGACCACTGACGCCGTATCGGGCCGCAGCTCCGCATAATTTGCGTAAGGGTCGGCCTTCAGCATGGGCTCTCCGGCCCTGGTCTTGACTTCATATTTATAAAGGTCTCCCGGCTTTACTCCAGGAATAAAAAGCTCATAGACGCCGGAGCCGCCCAGACGGATCATCTGGTGGCGTCTTCCGTCCCACATATTAAAGTCTCCCACCACGCTGACCCGCATGGCCCCGGGCGCCCAGACTGCAAAATGAACGCCTCTGACCCCGTTTTCAGACACTGGATGGGCTCCCAGCTTTTCATAGGAATCGTAATAGATCCCAGCCTCCAGCTTTTTAAGCTCCTCGTCCTTAAACCTGGAGCGGAACCGAAAGCTGTACGGGTCCTCGGTCTCGGCCACTGTCCCGTCCTCATATCCGGCTATGAGCGTGTATGGCTCCAGCTCCCTTTTATCCTCAAAAAGCACGGCAAACCAGCCGGCCTCGTCAGCCATTTCCATAGGAAATTTCTCTTTTCCAAGCTTCACAGCCGCGGTCCTTGCCCCCGGAAGAAACGCCTGGATCAGAAGCCCTTCCTTTACCACATGGGCCCCCAGGAGTCTTCCCGGATCGCTGCTCTCTGAATATACGATCTCCTCGATCCCCGCCCAGTCCATCTGATCATATAATATTTTTTCCATAAAACGCCCCCTGTTTCCAGAATATTTCATAATCCCTTTCCAGATATCTGTGAATCCGATACCCTCATTCTACCATTTTCCCGTTCCTGATACAAGCCATAACCCTCCTCCGCATATTTTTTTCTTATGTTTTTCTAAAAGTCCTTGCGAAACTTGAAAAAGTATTCTAAACTCAATATATTGCATTTTTGTGCACTGCATTATCAGGAATTCACGAGGTTGATCAATATGGAAAATGAAAACAAAGAATTAGACCAGAACAAAAGCCGGAAAAAGAAGGAGCCAAAAACCGGCTGGAAGGCGGAGCTCATAAGCTGGATCCAGGTGTTAGTATCCGCAGCTGTCATCGCCTTCGTGCTGACCACCTTCGTCATTGCCAACAGCGAGGTCCCCACCGGTTCCATGGAAAACACCATTATGGCCCACAGCCGCGTCATCGGCTCCAGGCTCCACTATAAGTTCGCCGATCCGGAACGCGGGGACGTGGCCATTTTCGTATTCGGCTGGCAGTGCCCCAGATGTACGGCCATTGGTGAGGGCGAGGACCCGGCGGTCTGCCCGGCCTGCGGCTATGAGCTGGGAAAACGGGCCAAGACCGTTTATTATGTGAAGCGGGTCATCGGCCTTCCCGGAGACGTCATCGACATCATCGATGATAAGGTGTATTTAAACGGGTCTGAAACGCCTCTGGAGGAGCCTTATCTGGCGGAAGAGATGAACCAGGGAGAGACCATGCACTTTGAGGTCCCCGAGGACTGCTATTTCATGATGGGAGACAACCGGAATTTTTCCGCAGATGCCAGATACTGGAAAAACCCCTACATTTCCAAAGACAAGCTGGTGGCCAAGGTTTTATTTGAATACTTCCCCACCCCCAAGATCATACATTAAGCCGACATATACAGGAGACAGAATCGATTATGAAAAAAGTAGTTAAATTCGGCGGCAGCTCTTTAGCCAGCGCCAGACAGTTCAAAAAAGTAAAAGCCATCATCGATGCAGATAAGGCCAGAGGCTATGTGGTCCCCTCTGCCCCTGGGAAACGGGACGGAAAGGATACAAAGGTCACAGACCTCCTATATCAGTGCTATGAGGCCTGCGCTGCGGGACAGAGCTATAAGCGGATCCTGGACCAGATCAAAAAGCGGTTCGACGATATCATAAACGGCCTGGATCTGGACCTTAACCTGGACTTTGAATTTGACACCATCGAAGAAAATTTTAAAAATAAAGCCGGAAGGGCCTACGCTGCATCCCGGGGCGAATATTTAAACGGCATCATCATGTCCCATTACCTGGGCTTCCCCTTTGTGGACGCCGCAGACGTGGTCTTTTTTGATGAAAACGGCGTATTTTTACCGGAAAAGACCAACGACGAGCTGGAGGCCCGGCTTGCTTCCATGAAGCAGGCGGTGATCCCCGGCTTTTACGGCTCAAAGCCCGACGGCTCCATCGCCACCTTTTCCAGAGGCGGCTCCGATGTGACCGGCTCTCTGGTGGCCCGCGCCCTCCACGCCGACCTTTATGAAAACTGGACCGACGTTTCCGGCTTCCTGGTGGCCGACCCCAGGATCGTGGAGGATCCCGCCCCCATTGAGACCATCACCTACCGGGAGCTCAGAGAGCTGTCCTACATGGGCGCCAACGTGCTCCACGAGGACGCCATCTTCCCGGTGCGCAAGGAAGGGATCCCCATCAATATCAAAAACACCAACCGCCCCTCGGATCCTGGGACCATGATCGTGGAGAGCACCAGCAAAAAGCCCTCCTACACCATCACCGGCGTGGCCGGAAAGAAGGGCTTCTGCTCCATCGTCATCGATAAGGCCATGATGAACTCAGAGATCGGATTCGGGAGAAAGGTCCTGGAGGTCCTTGAAAAAAACAATATCTCCTTTGAGCATCTGCCCTCTGGGATCGATACCATGACCGTATACGTCCATCAGAGCGAATTCCAGGAACGGGAGCAGGCCATCATCTCCGGCATCCACCGGGCAGTCCATCCAGATTCCATCGATCTGGAATCCGATCTGGCGCTGATCGCCATAGTAGGACGGGGCATGCGCTCCAATCTGGGCGTCGCCGCCAGGATCTTCGCAGCCCTCTCCCATGCCCGCATCAATGTGAAGATGATCGACCAGGGCTCCCGGGAAATGAACGTGATCATCGGGATCCGGGATGAGGATTTTGAAAACGCCATCCGGGCCATCTATGATGTTTTTGTGAAAACCGCTTTATAATCCAGTTGCTTTTTGTGCAAAATAACGGAAATATTTTTGGAAAAGCCCTTGAAAAAGCCATCTGGCTGTGCTATACTCGGTGTCAACATGATAAATTCATCTGACGAGAACAAGTAGTCGTCCGTGGATCTTCCAGAGAGGCAGTGGCTGGTGGAAACTGTCATTGAAGCGGAACGGTGAAATCATCTCTGAGAAGCAATCTGAACGAAGTAGGTGCGCCGGGGTTAAGCCACGTTATCGGTGATACGCATTGTCTGATGCGGTATAAGAGTCAAGCTGTGCTTGAGAATTAAGGTGGTACCACGATTTTAAAGTCGTCCTTTATGAGGACGGCTTTTTTTGTTTGATAGGAAATTCCTATCAAATAAAAAAGCACTTCGTGCAGAATCGCACTGCGGCGGTATGGAATTTCGTCGCAAATGCGACCCGCCGCAGGCGGAGAATCCTGCAAGAGCAGAATTCTTTCCTGTTTCATGGAAAAGCGCGCCATGGGCAGAAATGAGTATCCAGGAGGAAATGTTATGAAACTGAGTAAGAAAAAACTGGTCCTGATGAGCTTTATGCTGTTTTCCCTGTTTTTCGGAGCCGGAAATCTGATCTTCCCGCCGTTCCTGGGACAGAACGCCGGGGAAAAAATGCCCTTTGCCATCGCGGCCTTTCTGATCACCGCCGTGATCCTTCCAGTCCTCGGCGTCATCGTTGTGGCAAAATTTGACGGTCTGGATAAGCTGGCCCGTAAGGTAGACGCCCGCTTTGCTGTGGTGTTCACGATCCTGATCTACCTCTCCATCGGACCAGGCCTTGGGATCCCCCGCGCCGCCTCAGTCCCCTTTGAGATGGCCGTGGCTCCGTATCTTCCCTCTGGAGCCCCCCTCCCTGTATTTATGCTGCTGTACTCCCTGGTCTTTTTCCTGACCGCCGGATGGCTGGCCCTGACCCCCAGCAAGCTGATGGAAAGGATCGGCAGATTCCTGACTCCCAGCCTTCTGCTCCTTCTTCTTTTCCTGTTTGTCCAGTTTGTTCTCCGCGGCGACGCCGGAGTTGCCGCCGCCCAGGCGGACTACCAGGCGAACCCCATGGTCAAGGGCTTCCTGGAAGGCTACCAGACCATGGACACCATCGCAGCCTTAAACTTCGGCCTTGTGATCGCCACCACCCTGCGGTCCCTGGGCGTTGAGAAAAAGAACGATCTGATCCATTACACCACCCGCGCCGGTCTGGCTGCCGGAGCCATCCTTTCCGCAGTGTACCTGATGCTATCCTATATGGGAATGAAAAGCTCTGCCGTTTATGCCATCCCGGAAAACGGGGCTGTGGTGCTCCGCCTCATTGTAAAACAGCTGTTCGGAGACGTGGGAGCCGTGCTTCTGGCCGCCATCTTCACCCTGGCCTGCCTGACCACCTGTGTGGGGCTCATCACCTCCATCTCCCAGTTTTTCTCTTCCCTCACTGACCGTCTGAAATACAGGCAGTGGGTGTACCTGATCGCCGGCTTCTCCTTTGTGGTCTGCAACCAGGGCTTAAATACGATCCTTGGGATCTCCGTACCGGTGTTAAACGCCATCTATCCGGTATCCATCGTCCTCATCATCCTGGGACTCCTGGATGAAAAGCTGGGAAAAAATCCGTATATGTACCCGGCTGTCATCACTGTCACCGGTATCGTAAGCTGCGTTTACTGCCTGGATTACAACATGCACATGCCTCTGGGCTTCCTCTCCGACCTCTGCCATACGTTCCCGCTTTATTCCCTGGGACTGGGCTGGGCCGGTGCAGCCGCTGCTGCGGCTCTGATGAGCCATCTGGCATACCGGCTCCGCAGCCGCCGTGTTTCCCAGAACGAAACGGAGGCCGCGGCGTAGGAAATACGCTGCGGCCCCTGGCCATGATTTTCTTGGAGATGCTGTCAAACTACCTGGATATCTTTCTTTTATCCGCTTACGCTTTGACAGTGTCTCCTGTTTTATACGGAAAGCGAACTGTGCTCCTCTCTCCAGATTTCAAATTCCTCCTGGGAAATGGCTTTAGAGTACACATATCCTTGAATAAAATCACAGCCGTCCTGAAAAAGTCTTTCTGCCTGTTCCGGAAATTCAATTCCCTCCGCCACCACGTCCATATCCAGGCTGTGGATCAGCTGGATCATGCTGAGCACGATCTTCTCTGATTTTTGGTTTGTCTCCAGGAAAAATGTGCGGTCAATCTTAATTGTGTCCACATCCAGAGCCCTCAGCACCCCCAAGGAGGAATAGGCAAAACCAAAGTCGTCCAGAGCTACCCGGAGACCGCAGGAACGGAAACCATCCAGAACCCCGCGAACAACGCTGATCTGATTTCCATCCATTAGGGCCGTCTCCGTCAGCTCGATCTCCAGAATCCCGTCGGGAATCCCATATTTTTCCTTGATCTCCCTATACTTTTTATAAATCCCTTCCCCTGCATTTAGGAGGCTGTACCGGGATATATTGACAGAAACCGGAGTGACATTTTTTTTCTCCTTCATCCACCTAGACACGATTCTGCACAATTCTTCAAACACATAAAAATCCAGATCCATGATCTTCCCATTCTGTTCAAACAGAGGAATAAACTGGCCAGGAAACAAAAGTCCCTTTTTCGGATGCATCCAGCGGACCAGCGCTTCTGCTTCATGGAATCCGTTCCTTCCCACCCTAGGCTGAAAATAAATTTTAAAATCCCGGCTGCGCAGAGAATCATAGAAAGATTCGTCCAGTTCATGGCGTTCTGCGATCTGTTCCATCATCTCCTTATCATAAAACACACATACATTCCGGGCCTTAGATATTTTTGATGCATAAACTGCATTCCCAATGACCTCTGCCGCATCCTGCCCCTGAGAGAGCCTGCAGGCTCCCACAAGAAAATCCAGGTCATAGCTGAAAAAGTTTTTATGGATATAACTGTTGATCTTCTCAATACATTCCGTAATACGGCGGGCAACCACTCCCTCCTCTGATTCATGGAGAAGCAAAAGGAAATGGTCCACGTTCACCCGGCAGGCCGCCTCATTTTCATCCACCTCCCCCTCCAGCATCCGATAAACAAACTGCAACGTCCTGTTTCCAGCATTCTCTCCCCAGGACTCGTTGATATGCCGGAAATCCACAATATTCAGGCGAACAATATAATAGCAGAGCCTATTGTTCCCCTTCATCAGTTCCTGGCAGATTTTAAGAAACCCGGACCGGTTCAGTCCTCCAGTCAGAGGATCCCTTAAAAGAGCTGCTTCCTGCCGCTCCACCTGTTTTCTGATCTGATAAAGTCCCGCCAACAGAATCCAAAGCTCCACAAAAGCCAGAATCATATAAAAGGCGATATGACGTGAAAACTCCGGGATCACATCGTCATTGCAGAGCATAGACACATACACCCAGGAGGTTCCCTTTACTTTCTCGTCAGATATCATATACTTCCCATTTCGAATCCATTCACCAGAATCCTTCAGCGCCTGATCCAGAAGGATCTCCGCTCTTTCATCTCCAATGGAGGACCTTGTCCCCCGCTGACAGACCAGCATCTTCCCCGTTTCCATATCGGCCAGACCCACCAGGGCATTTTCAAAATAAGGAGCAGAAAAATCGAAATACTTTTTTTTCCCTGCCACCACCTTCCAGAGTTCCCCGTCTGCGAAAACCGGAGCCGTGAACACAAGAGTATCCGAATCCAGAAGGGTGATTTCAGGCTTTTTCAGATTTTCCCATTCCTTTTCAACAAAATCCGCCAGCTCAGCTCCATCCCCCATATAGGTGATGCCTGTATCCCCTTTATGGAATACAGAGACCAGATCCATATCAAAAGCTTCTGTTTTTCGGTAAAGCAGCTCCTTTGTTATCACCTGCTCCGGCATTCTGGCAAGAGCATCGGCTAAGTCCGCCATAGAGTCCGTTTTGGATTTTATATGCGTGCTGATCTGATCAGCCACATTATGGCTATTGTAATATAGATCCTGGGCCACTGTCTTATAAAGAGTTCTCTGAAAAAGGAACGTGTTCAGCATAAAGCAGATAAGAATCACACCTAGCAATCCCATGATGATCCATATATTATTCCTGATCTTTTGGTTCTGTTTCATGGCATTCTCCCTTTTCCTTTTCCGTATCCTTGGAAATAACATAAAATCCGTCTCTTCCAGAGTTCTTCACCCGGTACAGAGCCACGTCCGCTAGACGGTACAGCTCATTAAATCCAGTCTCCTCCGTTAGGACCGCAATACCAATGGAAGCACTGATGTCTATTCTCCGTTCCCCTGTGCCATAAGTTCGGCGGAGCGCTGCGTTCAGCTTCCCGGCACACCTCTGGATGGCCTCCATATCCCTGACATTTTCGATAAACAGTACAAATTCATCTCCACCCAGGCGTCCGCACAGATCTGTACTCCGAACAGAATGGCGCATGGCCATGGCGCTTTCCTTCAAGATCTCATCTCCGACCATATGGCCCAGGGTATCATTGGCCTGTTTAAAATAGTCAAGATCCAGCAAAAATAATGCTGAATATCCTGGATCCTGGAAAAAGCTGCGCTTTCCCAGAGCTTTTTCCACCTCATGTTTAAAATATGCCCGGTTATACAAAGATGTCAGCGGATCCAGCTGACTTTTCCGATTAATTTCCTGCATCTTTTCATGCTGACAAACCTGCTCGTCATAATTTTCCAGGAATCCTACCAACTGATCCTGGCCGATGACATTATAGTGGATCTTGTTCCATATCCAGACTCCATCGATACAGATTCTGAGGATTTCCGGCTCCATTCTCCTTCTGTTGATCATATTGTTGAAGATACGTTTGTAGGTCTCATAATTCTCCTTGTCAATCACCTGTTTCTTCAGCAGCTCATCAGGAAAATACTCCTCCAGTCTTCCAGTTACCGCCTGCTCCTGTCCATTCATATGGTAGAGTGTAACGGACCGATGGGCAAGATCCACTTCAAATGGAATGTCGTTGGTATGCTTTAGTACCATGAACAGAAGAGAATTTCTGGATGTGAGCGTCGCATTCTTCTCCTTGATCAGAGCAGTAGTACGGTAGACTTCCTTCCCTATAAAAATAAGGAACACCGCAATGCAGATTAATATTCCCCACAAAAGGCCGGAAAAAATTTTCTCAACCTCCCTCACATAACCGGTCACATAATCCTCCGTCAATACGGAAAACACATACCAGTTGTTGATACCCAGCGGTTCATAGTTCACATAACGTCCTGCTCCATGGTAAGTAAAGTGAAAGGCTCCAGGGCGTCCCTCTTCCACGTCCTGCCGGATTTTTCCGACAGTCATTCCGCCAGAAAGCTGATATTTGGCAATCTCCTCCCAGATGTTCTCATCCCGCGCAAAAGAATTGACATTCCTGGAATCACTGATATAGTTTCCCGAATCATCCACGATCTGGAAATATCGGTGGGAATTGGCATCCAGTTCTATGGTTTCCGCGATCCGTTCCACCTGGTAATGGCCCCACAGCACGCCCACTGTCTCCTGCTCCCGCATGATCGGTACTGCCAGGCAAATGGTATCCAAACCGTCCACCACATTTGAAATATAGCTCCGCCCCTGAGATACCACCCCGAGAAGCTCCAGATCCTCCAGATAAACAGGCTTTCCTTCCCAGTCAACCCCCTTTCCCTCAAGATCACAGATCCCCAGATTTTCAAACTTCAATTCAGTCCTAAGGAGACTTATCCGCTCTGTCATCTGAACCAGATCCTCGTTTTTTCTTTTTAAAAATACTCCCTGGCTGACCTGAAGATCTGCCATCACATTTTCTAGTTCTGTTTCTATCAGCTTTGTAACATATTTAGAGGTAAATTCAGTCTGCACCAGATCCTTTTCCAGAAGCAGACCGTATACCCGGTTGAAGCTTGAAGAAAATGTGACATATACGATCCCAAGAATCCCTACACTGATTCCAGCCCACAAAAGAAAACTTAGCTTTTTTTGCTTTTGTTTTTCCATAGCCTTTTCTCTCTGTCCTGTAATTTTTCTTTCCTCTATTTTGCTTCCGTATACCGAATCCGCTTAATGGTTCCCCAGTTTCCTTTGTTTTTCCGGTAACTGATAAACGCATTCAGACGGATAAAGTCAAAAACAAACCGGAAAAATACATTCTCGATCAGACACATGATGCAGGCACGGAATACATCCTGGCGGCTGATACGGATATTCTGCGTATAAATACGCTGAAAAAATGCCGTGATCGTCAGTATTGCGCTGTAAACGGCAAACAATAGATAAAACTGTATCATGAACTTCATATTCAGTAATCCAGCCAGCGCGGCAGCGACGGTTACAGCCAATCCAACCACCTCGATGACAGGAGAGTAGAGCTCATAGAGCATATAATATAGATATGAAGCTGTCCCCACCATTCCAAAACGCGATTTCATAAACATAAAACGATATCGGTTCATGCATTGGAACAGCCCAATATGCCAGCGGCGGCGCTGTTTGAAAAGATCCCGCAGTGTGGTAGGTGCCTGGCTCCAGCAGACCGCATTGGGCTCATAACGGATGGAATACTTCTCCATATTATTTCTGCAATAGGCGTGAAGCTTTGCCACCAGCTCCATATCCTCTCCCAGTACATCTGTCGCATAGCCTCCGGCAGCAATAACCACGCTTTTTTTAAAGAGACCAAACGCACCGGAAATAATGAGATTTCCATTAAAACTGTCCAACAGGATTCTGGAAGCCAGGAAGGAACGGTCATACTCCATTACCTGCATGCTGGCCAGAAAATTCCAGGGCAGATGATAGCTGAGCTCCCGGACAAGATTTCCGTCTTCTTTCTTATGGAAAGAAATGCACTGAGCCACCCGGATCAGCCCGCCCACAGCTACTACATCGTCATCCTCCATAACCGGCTGGACAATGCGCTCCAGGGAATCCCTCTGAAGCATGGAGTCTGCGTCAATGCAGAGAAAATATGGATACTGTGAAGCGTTAATGCCTGCGTTCAGTGAATCTCCCTTTCCCCCATTCCGCTTCTGAAGCAACGTCAGCCGCACCCGGCTATCCGGAGCCTCATAAACCTTTTCAATCTTTTGGCATGGAATGCTCCGGCGTATGGGCCTGTTCACCTGCTTCATATTAAAATGTTCGATCAGAACTCTGCTTGTATGATCGCTGGAACCATCGTCGATCACAATGATCTCATACAGCCGGTAATCCAGATTCATCAGGGATTCCACGCTGTCTAATATGGTAACCTCTTCATTATAAGCAGGCACCAAAATAGATACGGGAAAATAAAAATCGTGCTTCAGCTCATTTTTAATAGTCCGCATCCTATCTGTACGGTAAAGCTTCCATGCTCCCATAGCTACTGACAGGAACAGGTAAGAAGCATAAACCAGTAAATAAAGAAGGAAAAAGCCTTCCATCCACTGTAATAGCTGATAAATCCATTGGTTCATACAGTCGCCACCGCCTCTCCTTCTTTCTTTTTCTCTGACACAGCAGGACTGGCTTCCAGAATGTATTCCAGCATTTCTGTGGCATAACGGTCTCCAGCAGCACTCGCCCTGGCTTCCTCCCAGGTTACTCCCAGCGTTTTTAGAGACCTGGCCGCATTCTGACGGACATACCAGTTTGGACTATGTAAAGCCTCCTTCAGTGCCTCCCTGCTCTCATCATCTGCATAAGCGGCGAGGGAAGTTGCCGCGGCAATGGCAAACTCCCTTTTTCCCTCCGCCTCCCCCTTCAGGATCTTAAGAAGCACTGGCTTTGCCTCCGGGAACGGATGACGGCGGAAATAACGTATCATTGTAAATCGTGTCTCCACAGGAAGTTCTTCCATTTCGAGGGCCTTTAAAATGGGGCCAGCAAAATGGTCTCCGGGAAGTCCGTCTATAAAGCGGAGTATCCCCACTTGAAAACATTCTGTAAGGCCATCGTAAATATCCCAGAGCCGGCCGGCCAGTAATTCCTTTTCTCCCTGGAACCGGTTCAGGCCATCGGCCAGAAGCCTGGGATCATGGTACCACCCATGCTGGCTCATCAGAACAAACGCATGCTCCACCGCCTGGGCATTTCCAAGTGCATATAGAGCGTTTAACACATTCTCCCTGCTAAAAACCGTAGAATTATCCAGGTAACTGAGCAGCCGCTCCATGAGAGCATCCCGCTTTTCCCCCATTTTCGGATGAAACGCCGCGATCACATAAGCAAAAAACGCCTGCTCCATGGCCGCCTTTCCTCTATATCTCTCTGCAACCTTTAAGATTGTCTCATGATTCTCTTTAAAAAAAAATTCTGCTCCCTTTTTCTGCGTCTGGTTCCAGCCTTCCATGCCCTCATGGAAGGCCATAAGCTCCTGGATATTCCAAAGCTTTCGTTCTACCTTCTTCGGCTGCCATATGGGCTTTCCCTGACTAAAGCTTTCCAGATACCTGTTCCAGCGCCGAACCCTTTTCCGATGCTCCCGTTTGATATTTTCGGAACGGAAAATGTACAGCAGATTAAACACCAAAAGAACGATGCAGACAAAAATATAAAAATAAATGACAGTCCTGACCTGAAGCCTCATCTCAATCCGTCCCCCTCCAATAATCCTGCATGATATAGTAGCTGTCCTTCAGGCGCTCACGATACTCCAGGCCCGTCCATCCCTTAAGCCTGAAGGATCCCATGGAAACCGGGCCATCTCCGTTTTCCCTGGCCATCCCGATTCCAATCTCCCTCACAGTCCTAAACTCCACGCCATAATAGACATAATAATCCCTGTGGACTGACATGGAAGCAGGACTCCCCACATTCAAAAGCAGCCACGGAAGCCGTATTTCCACACATCCTTGTCCAAAGCAGAAATCAGACAGGGAATCATAATCCTCTTCCTCGCGTTTTTCACTCCCATGAATCAATTTTCCTGTCTCCCATATGCCAAGACGCTGAAGGACTCTGGCGTCCGGAGACAGAGAGTCTACCAGCATAGGATTTTGAACAGCCATGTATATTGGGACAAAGTTTCCATTTTTCTCCGGAAAATAGATAAAGGGATCGTCCCCCTCCGTCTCATATAAGAACCGCTCCCGCATCGGATTCCAACGCTCCTGGACCAGCAGGCGGCTGTTGGAAACGCCGTCCAGACAGAGGAGCAGGTCCGCTTCCCGTTGGAACGAAAGGGAAGGTACCTCGCAGATACTGCTCCCCATTTCAGGAGAAACATCCAGTGGGATGTACACAGTCTCCCCCCGGTCTGTACCTTCCAGAAGGAGGTAAAGCCCCTCCGCGTCATACCGGGCTGACAGCTTTAGGCCATCCTGTTCCATGAGGACATCCTCCGCCTCCCATTCAGACGGATCTCCGTCCAGTATGCAGACAGCCTCTGCTCCCGGCTCAAATGCCATCAGACCAAAATTCTGTCCTTCTGTCTGAAGATCATGCCACAGGTAATGCTCTGACGGCACAGCGGCAAAGGCAGTATTCCAGCCCGTCCTCTCCCATTCGTCCTGCCAGGTGGAAATAAATCCTCCGGCCCAGCCATCGAACTCCAGAGTCCGGCTGATCTCTGCCAATTTCTGTCCCTGCTCTTTTTCTGTCAGCGGAGCTCTGTCTCTGACAACTGCCCCTCGTCCGCTGGAGATGCCGTATCCAGCCGCCACCACCGGTATCGTATGATATCTGGATAAAAGCTCCAGATATCCTCCATAAGGCTGATCCTCGGGCAATCCAGACAACTGACCAATGAGAGACTGCTTCTGTCTGACAGAAAGACGATCGGCAAAGCTGTCGCAGAAATCATACAGACGATAAGCAGCAAAGCATCCCGCCTCCATGGCATCCGTGGGCAGCACATGCTCTGGATCCGTCTGGGCATGCTTTCCCAGCTGTCTGGCATAGATTTCCTCATATTCAAGGAAATCACAGGCCGGATCGCAAAGAAATCCCACCGGACGCTGGGTTCCATACTTTTCCGTTTCATAGGCAGTGATTCCATCCATGATCCGGGCCATGGCCGCCTCAAAGGGCGTAGCGTCTTCCTTTGTCTGAAAATAAGTTCCCCGATACGCCCCGGAACGGATGCTGCTGTTATCTGTGTAGGAGATGGTGTCCGGATACCACATGGTCCCCACCAGGAAACCTGCCACCCAGGGAGAAATGTCCTTCCGATAAACTCCGCCGCTTCGAATCCCCACAGCCGGCAAATCCTTCCGTCCATGGATAATATCCACCAGAGTCCTTCCATCCTCCAGAAGCATATCCAGAAAAGCTTCGTCGTAAGCGTCCCTGGAGCCGTCTCCCACAGAATCCTCCACACTGGTCCCTTGAAGCAGATACAGCGGCTGGCTATGGGTCATGTTATAGTCGTAAAGCCCATTATAAAAATCATCATCCATGATATTAACAGCCCTGACTGCATTGGCTCCCATTTCTCCAATGGCCTCAAACCACCGGAGATAATCCTCTTTTGAAACCTCATAGGAAGTAGCATAATGTCCCGGCTGGCTGGAGGACACATCCACGCCCCTAAGCGTTATATCTGTATATTTCTGTCCATCCCAGCGGCACAGCTTTTTTCCTTCTGTCCGGAAGGGAGGCTTTACGGCAGATCTCTCCTCACCAGACGGCAGGTAAAAACCATTGTAATATACGGCCCAATAAACCCCCAGTGCAAGGGCCAGAAGAAGCACTGAGGCTGTTACAAATCGTTTCATTCCCGTTTCCTCCTACCCCGTATCTAACTGGCAAATCTGGACGGATGACAGTACTGGCGCAGGGAATCGATATGCTCGTCCAGCCACCGTCCCCGGTTTACCATGTAATTTACCATCTGCTCCACTGCTTCTTCATGGCTGGAGGGATTCACGCTTCGTAAAGTCTCCATACTGCCTTTACCGGGTCTGCGGCGCTCTCTGGAATCCAGCTTTTCCGGGTCAAAGGAGTAGCCCCAGACCTCAAAATTCCGGTCTATGGCGCTTCCAAGCCATTCCACAATCTCCTCTTCATAAGCCACCAGACGCTCCTCGGAGAGGATTCCCTGTCGCAGCTGCCTGTATCGGGAAATGACCCGCTCCACAAACTCCTCATCCTGCATCAGCATCGCATACCAGCTTCTCTGACTCAGCAGAAACTCATTCTCCTCCAGAGGCCGGTAGAAATTGTCCAAGGCATTATTAAAATCCCATACCGGCCCAATGGCCAGCCTGCCACGAGCATCCCGGTAAAAATATGTAGATGCGCCAAATGCATCGTTGATGGACAGAAATTCCATCAAAATATAATAGTTGACCAGAGAATCTGCATCAAAAGTTTCCTTCCATGCATTGGGATCCTCCGTCATCCTGGAAGAATAAAGGATCCTCTCCGCCTCGTTATAGTCTGCCTGCACATACTCCTTCACCTGACTGGTCTGGTAAGAAGTACCCGGATACAGAAGCTCCAGATTCCGCCCTGGCTCCATCCGGTAGGAGTAGGCAGAAAAGCTGTTCAGCACTTTCCTCGGATCAGTATTCTGTTCAATGCGGATCAGATAGCTAAAAACCGGATCCCCTGGTGTATAGCTGCTTAGGGCAAGACGTTTTTCGTCCACATCAATAGTCTCCATCAGAAGATAAACGCCCTGGTAATCCCCATCCAGAATCAGCTCACAGAAACGAGTGTCTGGCACCCAGGTCCCCATGACTTCCGCTGCCAGATTCATACACATGTAATTACGAAGAAGAGTCTTGTCAAGGAAGGGACCATGAAGGGCCCACTCTTTCCCGCTTTCCATTCCCAGAAGTGCCATACGGCGATCCACTTCCGGATGGTCCTCTTCCACTGTTTTTAATAAGAAGTTTCCCTTTGTAAACCACCTGGAGCTGTTACCTCTGTAACGGAACAGGGCCGTTCCCTGGTCTGTGGCTTCGTCCCAGGCGTGGTGCCAGACACCTTCCCCGGACACAGAAGAAAACTGGACGAGAATTTCTTCCTCTCCCCAATCTCCCGTATAAAATCCAACCGTATCTCCCTTTGCGTCTGCATAGGGACGGCCAGGAATGGTCTGTCCCCCAGTCTCAATCCGGATAATGGGAAGATGCGTACAAAGCCCTTCACCGTCACATACAATACAGGGGGCCAGTTCCTCCTCCGAATGCTGTTCCCGGTGCTGCTGGTACCGTAAAACCCCAGTCTGGCTCTCCAGATCCTGTAAAATAACTGATAACAGCAGGACTCCCGCAGCCATTCCTGCCATTACCGCAATCCCACGTCTCATGACCGTCACCCGCTGATCTCATCACTCTGGGTCACAGTATTCACATATTCTGTACTCCCCAGGGCGTACAGGGCATCAGCGATGTCCTGATCCTTCTGATAGTTCATCTGCCATACCTTCCTGGGCATTTCATAAATCAGCTCCACATGGTCTGCAGTGGTGTTGCGTACACGCAGAAGAGCCCGCTTATTGAAATAAGAAAAGACGATTCCTTCCATATCTGCACTTTGTGATTTTCCTCCCCGGATGATCAACAGGATACGATTTTCGTTGCGTACACGCCCCAGAAGCAGCAGTACCACAAATACCATAGCAGTCCCTACACCGGCCACCAGATAATCGCCTACGCCGCAACAGATGCCTATGATGATGGTCCAGAAAATATAGGCCGTATCCCTGGAATCCTTAATAGCTGTACGGAAACGTACAATGGACAGAGCACCTACCATACCAAGGGACAATGCAATGTTATTTCCAATTACCGTCATGACTGTGGCCGTAAGAATCGTAAGGGTCACTAACGATACATTAAATTTCTTACTGTAAGATGTTCCAGCATGGGTATACCAATAAGATATGTAAATGGCGGCGCTTAACACCGCTGCTGCCGCGATATGCAGTACGATCTCCTGTGTCGTAAGGGTTCCGCTTTTTGTAAGCATTTGTGCAAGATACTCTCTCATACTCATTTCTCCTTCGTTAAAAATTAAAATGCTTTCCGACATTCCGGCTTAAACAGTATTTGCTGACCGATATCTCACCGGCGGCACAGCTGCTAAGCATATCTTTGATATAACTCAGTAAAAAGCCGTTATATTTTACCTCCAGCACCACCAGTGACTGATCCTGGACAGGATACTGAGTCAGGCTGCCGTCAAAAATATCAAAGCTGCTTTCCGTTCCCACGATATGATGATCGAAGGTCACCCGGATCTTATTCTCCCTGGCGATAAAGGCTCTCCGCCGATACTCCACAACACTGCGGGGGCGGTAACCATACATATTCATAACGGCATAACACTCCCTGGCCAGCGGTTCACGGCAGGAAAGCAGCACACCATAATCGCCTTTCGTCAACCGGACAGCCTCCTCCCTGGAAAGGCGAAGGGAACGCTTTTTCTGCATGGGACCTTCCTTCTGTTTGATTTCCAACAAGCCAAAGTCACTGTCTGGACCGTAACAGCGAAGCCGGATCTTACGCCGCAATTCCACTCCGTCTATCTTCTCCTGATAATCCCGGTCTTCTATGGAATCGAAATACAAAGACCGAATGGGGTATCCGTCCCCTCGGTTATGTGGATCCTCCATCATAAATTTTGCTAAATTACCGCTGTGATAATAGTACTCAGGCAGACCTATCAGAAATTTTTTTTCCTGCCGCAGGACTTCATTCAATGTGCAGCACCTCCTTCAACGCCCGGTAGTCGTGATATGCAATGGAAATATTCCTGCCAGGATACGCTTCTTTCACGCCGGCATAGCTTTTTCTTAAGGCGGTAAGGCCAGAATTGTAATAGGTATTGATCTCCTCTACGCTACTGCCGTCCGCCTTTTTCAGTTCGTAAATATTGATGAGCTCCTTTCCGTATTCACTGGCCAATTCTACCTCAGTGGCAATGTTCTTGATTTCTGCTCCCCGATAGTAATTCATAACCGCAATTCGGTCGCATCCGTTCCGGATTAGCTCTTCCAGACCTTCCCCCTGCCCCTTTTTGTCGTAAAACCACGGAATACAGACAATCATTTCCAGCTCATGGCTTCTAGCAAGAGCATAGGCCTTCTTCATTCCAGAAACAAAGGTTTCCATAACTCGGTCCGGATCCTCATCCCATTCATCCAGAGTATAAGGCTCCACATCAAAGACAATTCCCTCCAGGCACGGAATCTGCGCCCATTCCTCTCCATCCCCCCTGCGTCGTTCCAGAAACTTCCGTTGGATCCGACGGTTATAGGCCGCAGTTTCCTCCACCTCCTCGCAAAGCCTCTCTCCCTCCGAATCAAGAGCCCAGGAAGGATGCCCCGTCAAACGGTAAATGGTAATACCCGCCTCCATGGCCTTCTCCGCAAACAGGGACATCTGCTCCTGACGACTGTTTTTACTGGAAAAATTCTGGTACAGAACATTCAGTTCCTGGTCCTTCATAATCGAAAACAGTTCTCTATCCGTCTGATTGACGGTCTCAGCGCTCCAGGAAAACAAACCAGCGTTTTCCAGCGATATCCCCATCCGCCCGGAAGCTTCCGATGCACAGGCAGCCGCTGGCCCGGAAAAGACTGCCCACAGGAGCAGAACCATACCGGTCAGCCATCCCCTCCGGTTCCTGGAATATGATCCAGTCCTACTGCGGCACCGGAAGAATGATATTTTCGTTTTCCTTTCAATCATTGATTCAGCAAGATCCTTTCCTAAAATTTAACAGGGTTACTCAATGACAGCGAAGCTGGAAAAACCCTGATTTCTAATACCATTATATTCGTTTTATCGAAGATATTCAAGTATTAGAATATATCCTATGCTAAATCCATAAATCATTTATGGAGGCAGGCTTCATGATAGACTATTCACCTTTCTGGGAAACTCTGGAGCACTCCCAGGAAAACTGGTATACTCTTACCAGCAGACACCATCTTTCCCACAGTACCCTTCACCGTTTAAAACATAATATGGATGTGTCCACACGCACCCTCAACGACCTGTGCCGCATCTTGAACTGTGATATCAAGGATCTGGTAAAATACGTCCCCTCACCCGAAGACCAGACACTGTGATCTGCTGCTAAATCCCCAAAGAAACAAAAAAAAGACAGATACACATCTCTGCATATCTGCCTCTTTTTTAGGCTTCTTTATCTCGTATTCCTGCTTTCGCAAGAATATGTCAGAAGAATCTGTATTTCCCCCTGTCTCCTTTCGACCACAGCATAATCTGCCATCAGGATAGCCGCCCCAAGCCCTCTGTCTTCGGTCAGCACAAAGCCTATGTCATTTTGCAGGGCCACACAAAAATCTGTATCCTTTTCTCTGATCTCCAGTCTGGAACAAGTCCTTTCCGCATAGTTTTTCATAAGAAAGACTAATGTGTCTCTCAGCCACACCTTCTGGCATAAAGCCTTTTCTATCTCCTCCTCATCCCTCATATGAGAAAGAAACTCGCATACCTTCTCCATCTGCTGTCCATTCAAAGAATCAAAAATCTCTTCCAGATCATCAGCAACTTTCTTCGGTCTGTAATCATAGATCATATTCTTTTCCTCACTCCTTCTGGTTTTCCTTTTATATCTGATTGTCTGCGGTGACACATATCCAGTATAACGTATTTTTTAAGAAATCTCCGGTTGAAAAGTGGATATTTCTGGCAGCCATTTATTCCTTCCTAACACTCCGGTCAGAAGGATATATTCCATAAAATGCCCAAAATACAGGGATGCTGCAAAAAGGGCTCTCTCCAAACTTCCCTTATTACAGCATCCCTGCTTATCCCCTTTTTACTATCCCCGACTTCTCCAGGTATCCGGCCACAGCCAGATGCACCGCGCTGCAGGCGGCTGCCAGTAAGAACACATACTGGGGGCCCCATACCTTCCAGATCACCCCGAAGCCGCCGGATACCGTCACTGCCAGCACATGATCCACACTTAAGCCCAGAGACAGATTTCCCATCACATCCTCCGGGCGCAGGCTCAGCTGCTTCATCATCACCGTATGGACAGTATTAAAATGATCCGTCAGCATCACCAGGATATAGGCCAGGAAAACCAGGACCGCTCCCAGTGGTCCGTCCCCGAACCGGCCGGAAGCCGCGCCCCAGGCTGCAAAGGCCGCAAAGAGAAACGCTCCGGCAAAGTATCCGCCTTCTATGGCCAGGGATCTGGAAACTCCCAGGTGGTCCAGCATCCGGCCGATGACTGGGGAAAAGCGGCTCCCGATCAGATGGGCAGCCATGCCTAAAAGCGCCAGGGTATCCGCTCCCATGGCTAAAAGCTCCACAATAAGCCAGGGCGCAAATACGATCCGCATCCGCTTCTGACAGCCGTAAACGGCGGTGATCAGATAATAGGGAATGTAGCGCTTCCGGATATGCAAGGTATCCCGGCGGCCGGTGTTCCTGGCCCGGGGCACATTGAGCTCCGGAGCTGTTTTTCTGAGCCGGACTGCAAAAAAGAGACCGGCGGCAGTAAAGAGAAGCCCCGCCACAAAGGACGGGATCACGCCGTCCCCAAACCAGAATAGCCCGGTGCGGTATCCAATGAATACAGCCGCCGACGCAGTCATGGACGCCAGAGTCATCTTTCCCTTAAGCTGTCCTAAAAAAGTCCCCGTTTTCCCCTCTCCCGACAGATCCATGGCAATGCTGTCCCGCAGGGGCATCATCATATGCTCTCCCAGGGAAAAGGAAAAAAGAAAGATCTGCATGATAAAATATGACGGCGATAAAAGGCCCAGAACTGCCAGTCCCAGGGTACAGAAGCCGTAGGCCATGACCATCAGGGACAGGTTTCCGAGCCCCGAAAGAGCCGTCAGGATCACCACGCACAGGATCCCAGGCGTCTCCCTGGGTATCTCTAAAAGCCCGCGCTGGACCGAATCGACGGCAAATACCTCCTTAAAGTAATTGGAAAATACCCCGCTGCTTAGGCCCACGGCCAGCGACAGGCAGAGTATGGCGTACATAAAAAGCTTTTTTGTGTCGTGATTTATGTCCATGATCTATTCCTCCCTGGAATGTTTTCTCCGTTAAAAACCGCCCTCATAATACGCCCTGGCAATTACATAGGACGGCTCATAATATGCACTGCAGTTATAATTATCGATCACATCACAAATCTCATGATTATAAACCCGGATTATTCCGTCTACCTCGGATTCTCCCGGCTTCTTTGTATCGTGGATCAGTCTCTCATAAACTTTCCCCATTTGGAAAGGCCCAGGAATTTTTGTTACCAGCTCCGGGTCTACCCGATCCACATGAAATGTCCCCTCCGACAGTTGGTATGTTTCTATCCAGTCTTTTTCGACTGCCAGGGGATTTTCTGCATGGAGGACGTTTGCCACGCTGACCAGATGTTCCAGACTCTTTCTGCCAATCTGATTCACCACATAGCGGTTGCGCTGATGAAGTCTTCTTGCAACCCGTTCAATCATGTAACAGACAAAAAATATATCATTTCTGCTGATTTCCTCATCTGGGAAATAAATATTTGTCACAGAACTTCACTCCCCTCAAAATGCAGAGTTTTTAAGGCTGTAACCATTGACCAGAATTCTGGGTTCCTGTACAACCGCATTGCTTCCATGATAAACAAGCTTTTCTTTTCTCACATTTCTACCTCCTGTCCATGTCCCCATTTTACCAGTTTCCGGACGTCCCGGCAAGTACCTCCGCCCCAGTTCTCCCACCCTTTGCCGTATCCGGACAGAACCTCTCCTCTGCCAGCGGCTGCCTGTCCTGGAGCAAAGCGCAGAATGGATCCGTCTGTCCTTTTCGAGAAAATATCGTATGGGACAGAAATAAACCGGGGACAGGAGCGCCGCAATTTTACAGCGTCCCTGTCCCCCAGGTGAGAACACAAAAAAAGATTTTTATCTGGATATTACCTTCACTGTCTCATACAAAAGGCTCACGCCGTAGCCGGTGGCGCCCTTGATCGAATAGTCTATATCCTTTGACTCCCAGCTGACTGGTGCAATATCCACATGGACCCAGGAATGATCCTCCACAAATTCCTGGAGGAAGAGTCCCGCTACAATGGCGCCGCCGCCCATGGTGCTTCCCTGGGCGCTGTTCTGGATGTCTGCCACCTCAGATTCGATCACAGGGAAAAGCTCCTTGTCCAGCGGAAGCCGCCAGATCTTTTCGCAGGCCCGCTCTGAAGCCTCTTCCACCTCTGCGTAAAGCTCCTCATCATTGGAAAACACAGCCGAGCTCCTGACGCCCACTGCTCCCTGGGCAGCCCCTGTCAGAGTGGCGATGTCGATGATGGAACCGGCGTTCTCTTTCCGGATCGCATAGGTCAGTGCGTCCGCCAGGGTCAGACGGCCCTCTGCATCCGAATTGAGCATTTCGATCTTCTTTCCGTTCATGGAAAATAAAATATCACCGGGAACATATGCATCACCAGAGATCATGTTTTTGCATGCAGCAACCACTGCGATTACATTTACGGGAAGCTTTTCCAGCGCGATGGCACGGATCGCTCCGATCACTGCTGCTGCGCCTCCCATATCCCCATGCATGGTCTCCATTCTGGATTTCAGGCTGTATCCGCCGGAATCGAACATGATCCCCTTGCCCACCAGGGCCACCGGAGGCTCCTCCTCCTTTCCGCCTTTATAGCGGAGGACAATGAGCCTGGGCTCTGCCGCGGATCCTCTTCCAACGGCCAGGAACGCCCCCATATTCATCTCTTCTGCCTGTTTTTTATCATAGATCTGGACCTCGATGCCCAGCTCTTCTGCCAGGGCCTCACACTCCTTTGCAAGCTGCTCCGGATCCATGAACATGGACGGATGGTTCACAAGATCCCTGGCAAGCATGGTGCTTTCCGCCACATGGGCAGCCTCCCTGGCAAGCCTTTCCATACCAGCGGCGGAAGTCACTACCGCCGCTTCCTCCATCCCGTTTACCACCGGAACCGACCGGTAATGGTTAAACTGATAGGAAACCAGATGCGGGAGCTCCATGATCTTCTTGGCCATTTCCGGAGCATGGGTGATTTCCGCCGCATTGTCTAGGAATATCTCCGTCACGGCCGCAGACGCGTCCTTACAGCGCTTTAATGCCTTTGCAAAGGCCAGGAACACCTCCCGGTTGGTGGAGCTTCCATCTCCCAGTGAAACCAGGACTACCTTTTTAAAGGAACCATCCAGATACAGATTCAGATCATAAACCGAGCCGCAGGCGGCTGCCAGCTTGCCAGCAGAAAGGGCAGCCTTCACCGGACCGGAGATTACCTCCGGAAGCTCTGTACTTAGAAGCTGCTCATCAGAAAACGGGATCACAGCTGCATCAAAGGACGGGACTGCTTCTTTATAGATTTTTACATTCATCGTTTTTTCTCCTGTTTTTATCCTGTTCCATTTTAAGTTCAGACATCCTCCCGCAGGCAGGCCTGCGTTGGATGGATCGGCCTTTTGCCCCTATATCATTTTAGTCTTCAATCATATATGCGCTTACGATCTGGCCATAAAAGGCGTAATGGTAATTCTCCAGGGAACCGCCAAAGGGAGTCGGCTTCTCACTGGGATAATGCTCCTTTAAGATCTCCTCCGGCATGGTATCTGTATCCTGTTTTTCCACGCAGACCACCCGGCACTCCAGTGTCAGCGGCAGCTCTTTGACCGCCGGAACAGAGATCACCTCCGGATCCACCAGCGTAAGTCCCAGCTCCTCTGCCTTATCCATATCCCGGCCGGATTTGGAGCCGCATACCCCAAGGATCTTCGGATCAAACGCTCCATAAGGAACATTCACGGTAAACTCCGGATTCTTCTCCAGCTGCTCTTTTGTGAAGCGGCTCTTTCTGATATAAGCCGTAAACACAGGGAGGGACCAGTCGATCCCCAGGGTCCCCCAGCCCAGGGTCATGGAATCCACCTTCCCGTCTGCCTTTGTGGTGATAAGGACTCCCTTATCCAGAGCCTTCATGATGTCTCCCGCATAGTCGAACACATTGATCTTTTTCTTCAAAACCATACCTCTCTTTCTTCTGGCTTTTGTCCCACAGACCAGTATATACTCCTCCCGGTCCAGGCAGGGACTGCAGCGTGTCATTATTTCTTCGGCCGCCCTATATACGGCGTCCGGAAGCTTAATCGTTATCCGGAAGAAGCTTGATCCGTACAGAGATCATTTTCACCAGCTGTCCCTCTTCCAGTTTTATATCCTCCACATGGGTAGAAAATGGAAGATCGCTGTCAAATTCCTCCATCTCCACGGTGATCCAGTTGCAGGCCGCATCCCTGGCGTTCTCGATGGCGTCCTCCAGATCCGGCCCGTCTGCCTCGCAGCACTCCAGGTCCGGGAAAAATGCATGGTAGCCCTTTCCATCTTCATGGGGGGTAAATACCGCCGGGTAAGTAAATGTCATAGTTTTTGCTCCTTATTCCTGTAATATGGCACATCGCCTGTCCCCAGAACGGGCGGCAGGCGATGGCTGCATCTGTACTTATTATAATGAACAGAACCGGTTATGTCAAACCTTCTGATGATTTCTCATACCGCCCAGTCACTCTTTCAGGATCACTGCGTCCGGTATCCTCTCCGCCCACGCAAAGACCGGTTCCTTCTCTTTCCACACTTTTATGGCTCCGTCCAGCATTCCGAGCATCTTCTCCTTTTCCCCGGGAAGCCTTCCCCGGACCCGGAAGGTGATACAGTCGTGGAATCCATCGTAGGCCACGCGCTGGCCCTCCCACTCCATAAGCTGCAAAAGCCTCCGCTCCTCCTCCAGATTCTCCAGCTCGCTGGCCGGAAAAAACCGTCCGGCCTTCGCATCCTCATATAGCGGTGTTCCGGCTATCAGAAACAGAGAAAAGTTAATGATCCGCTCCGGTCTGGTCCGGTTAAAGAACTCCGCCGTGGCCTCTGCATTTTCCAGTCCTCTCCCTCTTCCGGCGATGCCTGTCATGATATGGGCGTCATAAATAAGCCCCGCAGCACGCAGCCGCTGGATCTGCTCATAGGCCTGTTCCAGGGTGTGGTCCTTTTCCATGGTCCCCAGAACGTCGTCCAGGCCGCTTTCAATGCCCAGATACAGATGACCCACTCCCGCCGCAGCCAGAGCCCTCAGCTCTTCATCGCTTTTCAGCCGGATATTGGTCACTGTCGCGTCCATGTTGATGGAACGGCAGGAAGGAAAGGAGCGCCGGATCTTCCCGGCAATTTCCAGCAGATGGCCTGTCTCCAGGCCAAAGGCGTTTCCATCCCCTAAAAATACGGTTTCCGGGTCGCCTCCCAGGGCCCGTACCCGGAGGATCTCCTCCTCCACCTGTTCCATGGGAAGCTGCCGGTATTTCAGATGCTTAAACAGGTTGCAGAACCGGCAGCGGTTATAGGAGCACCCCACAGCCACTGGCAGCATAAATGAGGACCGTTCCATGGGTCCCCGGCAGATCTGTCCCTCATAGATCATGATCCAGATTCCTCCCTTCCTTTGTATGCCCGATTTCTACAACACCATCAAAAGCGTTCCCGCACCGATCAGGACACAGCCCAGAACGGTCTTCGGCGTGACGCTCTCATGAAGAAACACAAACGCCAGGATCAGTGTGATCACAACGCTCATTTTATCAATGGGCACCACCTTGGACGCGTCTCCCATCTGGAGGGCTTTATAATAGCACAGCCAGGATGCCCCGGTGGCAAGGCCCGACAGGATCAGGAAGATCCAGCTCTTTTTCCCGATACTGGAAAGCCCGGACTGTCCGCCTGTGAGAAATACCATTCCCCAGGCCATGATGAGCACAACGACCGTCCGCACCGCCGTCGCCAGATTGGAATTCACTCCCTCGATCCCCACCTTGGCCAGAATGGAGGTCAGCGCCGCAAATATCGAAGAAAGCACTGCAAACAGCATCCACATAATGAACCGCCCCGATTCCCTGGATTTCCCAGAACTTTCTTTTATTATATTCCTTTTTCTACCCTTGTCAATTATAACCGTTCCGCCATCCACCTTCCTCCGGCTCATCTCCATGGACAATCCCCTTTCCCTATGCTAAAATGATCCCAGCGGGTACCTGCCCTGCAGCGCGGGGGCTTTCCCTGGACCGGCGGCCGGCAAGGCGGCAAGACCTGGGCGCGTACAGGGTTCACGGATCCGTAAAAACTTTATAGAAGGAGCGGAGGATCATGCAGATTCAGATCAGGGCAGCCATGGCCCGGGACTACGAAGCAGCTGTAAAAATACTTTCACAGGTACAGGATATGCATGTGGAATGGAGACCGGATATTTACAGACATACCAGTCATCTGATGTCAATGGAAGAGTTTCAGCAGGCCGCAGAGGACCATACGTTCTTCGTTGCGGAAAACGAAAAGAACCAGGTGCTCGGGATCCTCCAGATCATGTTTAAGCATGTGGAAGGCCCGGCGCATACCACCCGCGATTTTATTTTTGTGGACCGGATGGCTGTGGACGAAGCATACCGGGGAGCCGGTGTTGGACATAAAATGTTTGATTTTCTGAAAGGATTGAAGGCGGAAAAAAATATGGACGCCATTGAGCTGCAGGTCAACGCAAAAAATACGGCGGCGTATGAAATGTATAGAAAATACGGCTTTACAGAAAAATCCATCAATCTGGAGCTGCTGGAACCATAAAAAACACGGTTCCCGCGTAAATAACAGCCAAAGGGGCAGGTCCATGGCGGACCTGCCCCTCTCATTTTTATTCCCTTAAAACTCCAGGTATGCGCCCTTCATGGGACTTGCCGCATGCTCGCTGAACAGCCGCAGCACTCCCTTCTGGTATTTCTTCTCCCTGGGTCTCCAGTTCTTTCTCCGTTCCTTTAAGATCTCGTCGATCTCCTCCATGGTCTTTCTCTCTCCATGGATCCCGATGATATTGAGCTTTCTCTCCATCACGTCGATCTCGATCAGATCGCCTTCCTCCACCAGTGCGATGGGACCGCCGTCCACAGCCTCAGGGCTGCAGTGGCCGATGACCGGGCCGGTGGACGCGCCGGAAAACCGTCCGTCGGTGATGAGGGCAATGCTGCGGCCCAGCTCCTTATCGCTGCTGATGGCCTCGGAGGTGTAGAACATCTCCGGCATGCCGCTGCCCTTGGGGCCCTCGTAGCGGATAAACACTGCATCGCCCTTCTGGACCTTGTGCTTTAACACTGCATCCAGGCACTCCTCCTCGCTGTCAAAGGGCCTTGCATTTAAAACAGCCTTGAACATTTCCTTGGGACAGGCGGTGTGCTTGATCACTGCTCCCTCCGGTGCCAGGTTGCCCCGGAGAATGGCGATGCTTCCATCGGTGCCGATGGCCTTATCATAGGGACGGATGATATCCTCCTTTGTCAGAGCCACGCCATAGCGGCTGTTGAACTCGGAAAGCCATTTTCCGCATCTCTCATAAAAGCCGTTCTGCTTCAGCTCCTCCAGATTCTCGCCCAGGGTCTTTCCTGTAACGGTCATCACATCCAGGTGGAGATGCGCCTTGATCTCCTCCATGATGGCCGGAACGCCGCCTGCATAATAGAACACCTCTGCCGGCCACCTTCCCGCCGGACGTACATCCAGAAGATAGTGGGCGCCCCTGTGGAGACGGTCAAAGGTATCTCCTGTGATCTCGATCCCAAACTCATGGGCAATGGCCGGGATATGAAGAAGACAGTTGGTGCTTCCAGAAATAGCCGCATGGACCAGAATGGCGTTTTCAAAGCTCTCCAGAGTCACGATCTCGCTGGGCTTCATTCCCGGAGTCAGCGCCAGCTTCACGGCCTGACGGCCGGCTTCCCTGGCAAAATCCAGAAGATCCGGGCTGGTGGCCGGCATCAGCGCGCTTCCCGGAAGAGCCAGGCCCAGGGCCTCGGCCATGATCTGCATGGTGGAGGCTGTTCCGATAAAGGAGCAGGCTCCGCAGCTGGGACAGGCGTTGCATTTGGCCCAGTTTAATTTTTCCTCGTCGATCTCGCCCCGCTGGTATCTGGCGCTGTACATGCCTAACTGCTCTAAGGTCAGCATATCGGGACCGGCGTTCATGGTGCCGCCGGGGACCACGATGGCCGGAACGTCAGCCCGGGCCAGGCCCATGAGATTTCCCGGAAGCCCCTTATCACAGCTTGCCAGATATACACCGGCGTCAAAGGGCGTGGCATTGGCATGGATCTCGATCATGCTGGCGATCATCTCACGGCTCACAAGGCTGTAATTGATGCCGTCGGTCCCCTGGCTCTCGCCGTCACAGATATCCGTGCAGAAATACCGGGCTCCGTGGCCTCCGGCCTCTTCCACGCCCTTTCTTACCTCTTCCACCAGGATATCCAGATGGCCGCTGCCCGGATGGCTGTCTCCAAAGGTGCTCTCGATCATTACCTGGGGCTTGGAAAGATCCTCCGGCTTCCAGCCCGTACCGATACGTAAGGGATCCAGCTCTGGAGCCAGCTCCCGCATTTCCTGACTTTTTAACTTCATAACTGCCGCTCCTTTTCTAATCTGAGAAAAACTGAACTATTTATGCAAAGAATGAAATGATCAGGGCCACAAGGAAGCCGGTTCCTCCCACCAGGGTCTCCATGATGGTCCATGTTTTAAGCGTTGTCTTTTCGTCCATTCCCACCAGGGATTTTACCAGCCAGAAGCCGGAATCGTTAAAGTGGGAGCAGACAGTGGCCCCTCCGGCAACAGCCGCCGTGGTGCAGGCCAGATATAAGGGGGACAGGCCCGCGATCTCCGGCATGGCCGCGATGATCCCGGCCGCCATGGTCATAGCCACAGTTGCGGAACCCACGCAGATCCTTACCAGGGCTGCCACCACAAAGGCCACCACAACGATGGGAAGGTTTGCAGAGGATACTGCCTGGCCGATGATATCGCCAAGGCCGGAATACTGGAGCATATAGCGGAGCACGCCGCCGCAGGCTGTTACCAGAAGGATCAGTCCTGTGGGCTCCAGGGATTTTGTCATGATCTTTTCCAGCTCCGGCATGGTATATCCATGTTTTACGCCCAGGATCACCATTGCCACAACGGTGGCGATCAGAAGGGCCACAAAGGGCTCACCCAGGAAGCCTACGATCGGACGGAGGCTTTCCATGGCCGGGACCACTCCAGCCACAGAGTCCAGGATAATCAGTACCAGGGGAATCAGAATGATCCCGACGATGGTCCAGAAGCCAGGGAGCTTGGATTCATCCATATCTGCCTGGTTTGCCACATGCTCCGGGACCGGAACCATATATTTCTTTCCGCAGATGGAGCCCCATACTGGTCCTGCCACGATCATGGCAAAGATACCGCAGAAGATCCCGATGCCGATGACCCAGCCCAGGTCCACATTTAACATGTTGGCCACCAGGATCGGACCCGGTGTGGGCGGAATGAACGCATGGCCCACCGCAAGACCCGCTAAAAGCGGGATCGCATAAAACAGAGAGGAACGCTTCGTCCTCTTGGCCAGAGAGAAGGCCAGGGGGATCAGGATGATCAGGCCGGCGTCAAAGAATACCGGCATGGCGATCACAAGGCCTGTGATGCCCAGGGCCCAGGCGGCCTTCTGGTCTCCGAACCGCTTTACCATGGTCACAGCCAGGGTCTGGGCGCCGCCCGAGACCTCCAGGATCGCGCCGAACATGGATCCCAGGCCCACTAACAGGGCGATTCCCTTTAATGTGTTTCCGATACCGTCATTGACGGCTGTTACGATCTGCTCATAGGGCATACCGGCCAGAAGACCGATGGCGATGGCGCCGATCAGGATCGCTACCATTGCCTGCACCTTAAATTTGATGATCAGGACCAGCAGCAGTACCAGTCCGATCACAGCGGCGGCTACCAGCCTGCCGGGGTTTAAAGCTACAGCTTCCATAGTGAACATACCTCCCGTTTTTACATACCTCTTTGGATTCACTCTTAAATACATCAGATGTCTTATGACATCCTGGTTTCATTGTACTTATTTTGACTATTATTGTCAATACGTCAGATGTTCTTCCTTGGTTTTCTCTTTTTCGCACAAAAAAACAGCGGTTTCTCCCGTCTGGGACCCGCTGTTTTCATTCATTCTGCACAATACGTCCGGCCGGGCATCTGCCGTCATTCATCAGACGTCTGCCCCCTGGCCCTATTCCCCTTCTTTCCGGCCTTCCAAGTCCTTTTCCTGGGCCTCCAGAAGCTCCAGGAGCTTCTGCCGGTTATAGGTCAGATGCATGATCATGGCGCACCTGGCCCCCACCGAATCTCCCTTCAGGATGGCATTGGTCACTGCCCGGTGGGTCTCAATGGTCTCCTTCATCAGCTGCCGGCGGGTCAGGGTCGCAAAGGTGGACACGCTGGAGTTGATAAGGGGGATCAGGATTTCCACCACCCGGTTCCGGCTGCACTTTGCAATGCAGGTATGGAATTCAATGTCTTTTTTAATATGGTTGATCCCGGCAGTATACTGGCGCTCCACCTGGTCGCAGAGAGACTCAAGCTGCGCCTTCTCCTCCTCTGACGCGTACTCGCTGGCCAGGGCGGCGATCTCCGGCTCCAGCATGAGCCTCACCTCAAAAAGCTCCAGGGCCAGGTGGTATTTGTCCTCAAACCGGCCAAGCCCCAGAGGATCCTCCTCCAGGGAGCTGGTACTCACCACATACGTTCCCGAGCCCCTCCGCACCTCCAGGACGCCCTTTGATACCAGGCTTTTCACTGCCTCCCTTATGGTGCTCCGTCCCACGCCGAACTTTTCCGCCAGCTCAAATTCGTTGGGGAGCTTTTCACCGATGGCTACCGGCTCATTTAATATGTACTCCATCAGGGAATCCTCGATCTGGGAGCCCAGGAGCTTTTTTCCCACTTTTTCCAACTGATCCATGGTCCTCCTCCTACGAATTTTTCGCGTACAGATAGACGCCCGCCAGCACAACCGCAGCTCCCGCCACCTGGATCAGTCCCGGGATCTCCCCGAACAGAAGGATCGCGGAGATGGAGGCAAATACCGGCCCCGCCAGCTTCACTGTGCTCACATAGGTGGGCGTTAAGAACTTAAGGCTCCAGCTGAATACGCTGTGGCCCAAAAGGGTACAGAACACAGCCAGGCACAGGCTCATGATCCAGTTAATGGGCTCATAGCCGGTCATGGGCACGCCGGAAACGGCGTCGAAGACCAGCAGGGATAAAAAGCAGCCCCAGTAAAGGACGTATGTATACACCATGGTGCTCATATGGCTCCGTTCCCTGGTCCCGATCAGCGTATAGCAGGCCGAGAAAAAGGCCGCTAAAAGAGCCAGGATATCGCCTAAGACTGCGTTCTTTCCGGCTCCGCCTCCCGTATCGGCCATGGCGATGACCACGCTTCCAAGAAAGGCGATCCCGATGGCCAGGATCTCCTTTTTCCGGATCTTCTTTCCGAAAAAGATCAGGTATCCGAAGGCCGCAAAGGCCACCTCCGTATTGACTAACACCGTGGAGCTGGCAATGGACGTGTTGCTCAGGGACTCAAACCATACCACAAAGTGCATGGCCAGGAACAGGCCCGAAAGGCCGCAGAAAGCCAGATCCTTCCCTTTTAAGGAAAGCAGCTCTTTCCTGGTCTCCCTTTTGGAAAAAATAAGCGGCGTCAGCAAAAGCACCGTCCAGCCCAGCCGGTAGGTGGCTGCAATGGTACTGGGCGCTGTCATATACCGGAAAAACGCCGACGACATGGAACAGCTGAACACTCCGGCTAAGAGGATCAGCTTGGCCTTCAGATTCGATCCAGATCTCTCATTCATTTTCTTTCTCCCCCGCGTAAACAGATCGATGGTCCCCGGCTCCGGAAGCTCCGGCTGCCAGAGGACCCGGAATACGTCTATGATAATACGTCAGATGAGTAAAGTCAACGGCTTTCCCCATCCTCTCCGTAGAGCTTCACCAGATCCTCAATGATGAGCAGGCCCACAGGCCCTAAAAAAAAGCCGGACACGCCAAACAGTTCCAGGCCCACATACATGGAGAACAGGGTCTCCAGCGCCGAAAGGCCCATGCGGCTTCCCATGAGCTTTGCCTCCAGGAACTGCCGGATAAAATAGCAGAGGCCGTAGATAAAAAGGAGCACCGCCCCCCTCCACCACTGGCGCTCCAGGAGAAGGAAGGCTCCCCAGGGGACCAGCACCGCTCCGGTCCCGAACACCGGAAGGGCGTCCAGGAGCCCGATCCCCAGGCCCAGCAGCACCGAATACGGATTCCCCAGAAGGGTCAGTCCCAGGGTACAGATCATGGCCGTCACCGCCATGATCACAAGCTGGGTCTTAAACCATGCGCTGCCCGCCGACGCGATCCGTCTTCCCAGGACAGAAAATTCCCGGTGGAAGATGGATCCGCTCTTTTTCTCCCGGATCTCATCCATTTCCTCCAGGGTCATGACTGCGGCCACAAAAAAGAGCACCAGAAATACCACAGCCCGGACCGCCCAGGCCAGGACGCTGACAGAATTGGTCATAAGAAGAGGAAGGGACGCCTGACGCACAGCCTCTGACGCGTCGCGGACCAGCTCCCTGGCCAGGCCCACAAGGCTTTCCGGCATCAGCCCCATCTTCTCCTCCAGGCTTAAAAACAGGCCTGTAAGGACCCGGTCGGCCTCAGAAAGCCATTCCGGAAGACGGACCATGAAAAGCCTGGCCTGGGCCAGAAGCCGGCTGCTCCCAAGATAAAAAAGCCAGCCCAGGACTGCTCCCATAAAAAGAAGCTCCACGCCGCCGATGACCGCCGCAGGGATCCTGCGCTCCTTCCCGCCCAGCCGGATCGTGAGCCTCCGCTCAAAATACCGGACCGACGGTCCCATCCACATGGCCGCCAGGTAGGCGCACAAAAAGGGAACCACCAGGGGCAGGAGGTATTTGAAGCCTCCGTAGACTGCCCCGGTAATTCCCAGTATCAGAAAGATCTTCTTCAGTTTTTTGCCCGGCTTACCCATGGAATCACCCGTTTCTGTTTTGTACTTCCTTTGTACACCACTTAGTATGGGCCGGATTCCTTTCCTTATGCGTCCTGGAAAAATTTAAATTTTGAAAATGCGCCGCCGGACGGAGGCACGGAAAAGGTCATGGGCTTTCCTGTGGACGGATGGACAAAGGAAAGGGACATGGCGCAGAGAGCCAGAGGCCCTGCTGCTGCGGCCGCTCCTGTTCCGTATTTCCGGTCCCCAAAGAGCGGCAGGCCCCTGGATGCAAACTGGACCCGGATCTGGTGGTGGCGTCCGGTCTCCAGACGGATCCGTAAAAGCGTCAGGATCCCGTTTCCCCCGTCCTCCAGGCTTTCCAGAGCCTCATAGGACAGTTCAGCCCGTTTTCCACATTTTCCACCATGATCCACAACATAGGATTCATTTCCATCCACGGATTTTTCCAGATAATCCACAAACTTATCCACATCTTTTTCCGGCTTTCCACATACAACAGCCCCATAGATCTTCTCCAGCTTCCGGTCCTGGACCTGTCTGCTCAAGGCTGCGGCAGCATTTTTAGACAATGCATACACCATTACCCCTGACACAGGCTTATCCAGTCTGTGGATAACTCCCACATAGGGCTCCTTTCCCGGCGTGCATAACTTGTGGATAACCAGATATTTCCGGATCTCGCTGACCATATCCGGCGCAAACCGCTTCGCCGCCTGGGATTCCACCCCCGCAGGCTTCACCGCCACCAGAATATCCTTATCTGCATATAATACCTGTACCATGGTCCTTCCTTTCCTTCTGTCCATTTACTTTGATGATAAAAATATTTTCCAAACCCCTTGCATATTTTAAAGCCAGGTGATATAGTATATAAAAAAGTTAGATGTAGTTTTTAAAACTACATTATATATTATTAAAAATTATATTCCATTTTCTGATTGGAGGTATGTGTATGAAACTCAGTGTTAAGGATCCCGGCAGCGCCCTTACCCATTTTATCGCAATGATCCTGGCGGTCCTGGCTGCGGCTCCCCTGCTTTTGAAGGCCGCGTTTTTCACCGACCGGCTTCACGTAGCGGCCCTGGCTGTATTTATCGTCAGTATGATCCTCTTATACGCTGCCAGCACCGTCTACCACACCTTCGATATTTCTGAAGGCGTCAACCGGCTCCTCCGGAAGATCGATCATATGATGATCTTTGTCCTGATCGCAGGAACGTATACGCCGGTATGCCTCATCGTTCTGGGAAATTCTGCCGGATACCGGCTCCTGGCCCTGGTGTGGGCCATTGCAGCCGTGGGCATCCTGATCAACGCCCTGTGGATCAGCTGTCCCAAGTGGTTTTCCTCCTGTATTTATATCGCCATGGGATGGATCTGTGTGACAGCCTTTGGACAGATCCTGTCCTCCCTGACTCCAGGCGCCTTCGGCTGGCTCCTGGCCGGAGGGATCATCTACACCGCCGGAGGCGTCATTTATGCATTAAAGCTCCCGCTTTTCAACTCCAGGCATAAAAATTTCGGGTCTCACGAGATCTTTCACCTGTTCGTCATGGGCGGGAGCTTCTGTCACTATATGATGATGTATGGCTATCTGGCCGCAGCCTGATCCAGGGAGCTAGCGCCGGTGTCCCCGGCCCTGGCTCCTGTTTTTCTTTTCTTCCAGCAGGCGGTTAAACTCTGCCGCTGCCTCCGGCCCCTCTTCCATCAGTCTTTGCCGGCGGCGTTCCCGTCTCCGGGCGGCTGCCTCCGCCTCTTCTTTCCTTCTCTTCCGGATCCAGACCATCCAGAGACCGGCCCCAAGGGCTGCCAGGACCGCCAGGATCACACCAGGGATCACAGCCTTCGGAAGCTTCATGGAAAACCTTCCGTCTGTTTTCTCCGGATCCACGGAGGCCGTCTCTGTGGGCTCCTCTGTATCCTCCGGTTCCTGGGCGGTGCTTCCGGTCTCCCCGCTTCCATCCTCTGCTCCAGGCTCTGCGGCGTCTCCGCCGGAAGGCTCCGTTTCAGCCGGTACCTGGATCGTCTTATCCAGAAGGTAGGCCTGTCCCACCTTTCTTTCATTATAAACGTACTGGAGGAGGGCCACCGCATTGGCAGGCGCTCCTTCCGGAAGGGCTTCCAGGGAAAGCTCTGCATCACCGAAGGAGGCCTCCTCCGGCAGAGTCACCACTTTTCCTTCCTCCACCATCAGATCTGCCGGGTTATAGGACGTGCCGCCGATGTCCACGGCCTCCTCCCCGGTCACATACCGGGTCTCGTTTTCTGCGATCCCCACATTCTGAAAGCGGTCGAAGCCGAACTGTAAAAGGGCCTTGCCGTCCAGGAAATACTGGCGGGGACTCCCCTTTAAGATCACAGACACCAGCCGTCTTCCGTCCTTTTCCCCATAGGTCACCAGCGTATTTCCTGCTTTTAAAAGATACCCGGTCTTTCCAGCCACCGCCTCAGGACAGTAAAACTCACTGGCCGTATCCTCGGTGATCACCAGACGGTGCTCCTGGTGCACAGTGAAGCCGTTGGGATTGTTGGTGGTGGGGCCGATCTCATGGGACACAGAGGAGCTGATCTCCAGGAGCTTTTCATTCTGGAACGCCGCGCAGGCGATCTTTGCCATATCATAGGCCGACACATTCTGGGTATCTCCGTTGAGACCCGACGGATTCTCAAAATGGCTCTCATTGCAGCCCAGCTCCGCCAGCTTCTGGTTCATCATATCCACAAACGCCGGGATACTTCCCGCCACATGCTCTGCCAGGGCGTTGGCCGACTGATTCACCGACGAAAGAAGAAGGGCGTACAGGCAGTCCTCCACCGTCATTGTATCGCCGATGGCCAGGCTGTATTTATTGCCGCTGTCCGCCTCCACGCTGTTCATGGCGGTCTCTGAATACGTCACTGTATCGGAAAGCTCCGCATGCTCCAGGACGATCAAGGCAGTCAGAAGCTTTGTGATGCTGGCAGGCGGATATTCCACATGGCTGTTCTGGCCAAAGATCATGGTCCCCGAATCCACGTCCATCAGGGCCCCGGCCTCGGCCTGGATCCCCGTATCCGACGGCCAGTCGGGCCGCGCAAAGGCCGTCATGGCAAAAAGCTGGCAGAATGCCAGCACGCTGCATAGTAATTTCTTTGTTTTATGTTTCACCTGGTTCCTCCTGCTGTCTTATCCTGTGTTCTCACAAGAGCTTCTTTTTCTTTTCTCGTCATCCGTTTAATGGCGGCTTCCCGGCTCATGGCCTCCCTTTTGGTCTCAAAGGCCTCATAATAGACCAGGACCACCGGCCTTCTGGGCTTCGTATACTTGGCCCCGCGTCCCATATTATGGGTATTCACACGCTTTTCCAGATCGTTGGTCCAGCCGCAGTAAAAGGTTTTATCCGCACATTCCAGCAGATATGTGTAGTTCATATCCATCCGTCCTCATGTTATGTAAACGGCAACGGCATCTTAAGGCTGCCATCGCCGCCCCGGCCAGGACAGCCCTTCGGGCGCTGGTTCCGGATCTATATCAAGCACCGGCCGGATGCGTTTTCCTGTGTGAGTCCGCTTTTGTCTTCCGGCTTATACTCTATTATATGGTATTTTGCCCGAAATGCAACCAGACATTCTTTCATTTTTCAGATCCCTGCCGCCTTATATGCGGCCTGACGGGGATACTGCCCGCCAGACCGGCACCGCCTAGGCCCGTTCCCCCACCGCCTTCACGATGATCAGCTTATCTCCAGGCTGGATGGACGGATCCGTAAGCCCGTTGTCTGCCATGACCGCATCCACACTGGTATGAAATTTTCTGGCGATCTTCCACAAAGAATCCCCCGGCTGTACCACATAGCCCACGATCCCCGGGATCTGCTTCAGCCGTTCCGTATCCAGGGGCTCCTCCCGCACATTCAGGATCACCTGGCCGCAGACCTGGTTCAGCACCAGCACATCCATGGTCACCGACGCCTTGATCTCCACGCTGTCGCCGCCCAGCATCACGGCAGAGATCTGCTCCAGTCCCGGCTCCATCTGGTAAACACTGTCCTCTGTGATCCCCGGTACCTGGGCCGTCATATGGAACGGCAGCACCTCTGTGGACGCTCCCACCGGAGAGGAGTCGTCGGCAGTCAGATACAGAAGCTGCACCTCCAGAACGCCGTCCATGGACAGCTCTCCGTCCCGGATCTGTACCTCATCCAGCTTCACGTCTCCGTCGCTGTGGCAGATCTGCAGGATCCGCTGCCCCACCGGCAGATCCACCTTTTCCTGGAGCCTGGTCTTCAGCTGGTTCCTGGCGGCGATCTGGTCAAAGCACGCCTCTCCTGTATCCATATCCAGCTCCCGGTCCAGGGCGTACAGATCGTTTAAGATCTCCAGCTCCTTCTCCTCATAAAGCCGCATATCCAGCTCCATGACCGCATCCACGGACAGCTCCCGCATCTCTCCGTCCGAATCCGGATTCACCTCCAGCTCCTTATGTACCAGACGCACCGTGATAAAGGGGATCATTTCCTCCACCGAGGGCTCCAGCTCCACCTCGCCGGAAAACGGCACCGTTTCCTCCAGGCACTGGACCGGCACCTGACCGGCCTCCCCGGAATAAATGGCGAACACCATCAGCTCCCCGTCCAGGCGTATCCTCCCGTCCAGGGGCCTCGTATTCACGCCCCGCAGGCGTATGTCCTGCCACAGAAGGGTGTCGATATCCGGCTTATTTCCCGAAAGGGACAGTACCTCCCGGACCCGGAACGTATCCTTCCGCCGGGCGCTTAAGGCCGCCACAGCTATGGTTTTCTTTAAGGTCTCCACGTCCCCGTCAAATCTCGCGTCCTCCGCCGCCTCGGCGTCGAAAAGGGTCTCCGCCTGGAGCTTTAAGGTCACCAGGGCCTTTACGTTCAGCTTCCGGGAATTGATGATCCCCAGCTTCAGATCGTCTAACTCCCAGCCGGCCTGGATATGATCGTTCTCCAGGAGACCCGGCATATTCACCCGCTCCTCAAAGGGAAGGTTTCCGGCCAGGGTCATGACCTGTCCGCCGGGCGTCCGGTACAGCACCCGGAAATCCAGCCGTCCCCGGACCTCCACCTTTTCCCCCTGGTTCTTCGCCGACTCGATCTGGATCTCTCCTCTTTCTAAGATCAGCTGCTCCACGTCCTCCATGGTATCCGGCACGTTAAAATCATCGTCCAGGGTCATCTGGGACGCAACGCTGCCGCTTCTCCGGTTCATATGGATATGCTTTTTCACCAGCTCCATCATAAAAACGCCACCACACCTTTCCAAAGCCTTTGCTTTACAAAAATGTATGATGGCGTCCTTCTTAATATTCCTCCAGGAAATGATGGCGCTCTCCCCGGCGTATATATCCGATGCAGGCGTCTGTATTGACATTTTCCACGCTGCGGAAAATATTCATGTCAATATACGGGCTGGTCTTCCGGAACTCCCCGATCAGCTTCTTCATTTCCTTCCTCTTGGACAGCTCCTCGTTCTGTCTCCGGCTGCTCTCCTCCGTAAACCGGCAGGCACACTGTAAGAACTGAAGCTGATTATATTCCTTCCATGCCAGGATATCCGCCTCCTTCACCAGGTACAGGGGGCGGATCAGCTCCATGCCCTGGAAATTGGTGCTGTGGAGCTTGGGCATCATGGTATTGATCTGGGCCCCATAGAGCATGCTCATAAGGATCGTCTCGATCACATCGTCAAAATGGTGGCCCAGGGCGATCTTATTGCAGCCCAGCTCCCTGGCGTTGGCGTACAGGTTTCCCCGCCGCATCCTGGCGCAGAGGTAGCAGGGGGAGTCCTCCACATCCACCACCGTGTCAAAGATCTCCGTCTCGAACACGTGGATCGGGATCCCCAGGATCCTGGCGTTCTCATGGATCAGCTTCCGGTTTTCCTCCCGGTAGCCCGGATCCATCACCAGAAACTTTAACCCGAATTCCATCTTTCCGTGCCTTAAGATCTCCTGCATGCACTTGGCAAGGAGCATGGAATCCTTTCCGCCGGAAATACAGACTGCGATCTGATCGCCCTCCTGTATCATCTCATACTCGTTGAGTGCCTTCACAAAGGGCCTCCAGATCTCCTTCCGGAACCGTTTGATAATGCTTTTTTCGATCTCTCTGGTCCTTTCCTTAAGGCCCTCCTCCTCGTACCGTGTCTCCATCCTGTACCTCTCCTGTTTTCTTTTATCCGTATGTTTCCCCATTCTACCAGAAAATCCGGCCGCGGTAAAGCAGTTTCCGGCCAAAGGCTTCCATACGGCCCGGAGGACAGGCATCCCGGCGTCCCAGCTTCCCGGATGCCGGGACAGCAAAGGGCACCTTCCTGCATCCGCCTACTGGAATACCACCGGCTCCTCTAAAAACTCTGTTTTCACGATCAGCACCGGATAGGACGGATCCGTTCCCGTGGCCTCCCCCTTTTCCGGCCCCAGAAGCTCGGTCCGTATCACCACTGAATTTTCTGTCAAATACAGCTCCTTAACGGTAATGCTGTATCCGCCTCCGGTCTGGGGGCCCTCCCCGATGACGATATACATATCCTGCCCGTCCGCATATGTAAGCTTAAAGGGCTTCTCCCTCTTTTTTCCGATGAGCTCTGCCAGGGCCTGGGGGACCTCCCCCTCTCCCGTCACTGTAAATTCCAGATCCCGGATCTTTTCCGTATCCCCGCTGCCGCCCCGGCAGCCCGTAAAGCCAATGCAGCCGGCGGCAAATACCGCCAGGATCCCCAAAAGCGCCAGGACGCGTTTTCCCGGCCGTTTCATTCTCACTGCCATAAAAAAGGCTCCCTATGAATTGGTCGTTACCATTCTATTCGGAAGCCGCTTTTATTATTCGTAACAGTCCAGCCGGGCATCTTCCCGCACGGCGGTCTGTTACGATTCTCCTGCGGTCTTTCCTGACCGCTCTGCATACTTAAAAAGATCTTCGTTTTCCTTCTCCCATACTCCAAAGCCCGTCCGGCAGCAGATCACCCTTTGGCACCGCCGGATCCATGCCCGGGCCTCCCTCACAGCCTCCTCCGGCACTGGCCCCAGGGGAACCTTCACCACATGGGCAGCCAGGGCCTCCGCCGCCGGGAGATCCAGATCATTTTCAAACAGGATCCCTGTGACAAAGGGCACGTTCTCCCTTTGGAGCTTCCGGAATACCTGCCGCCCCGAGCCGTTCCCCGCGATCACAAATACCGCATTTTCCGGGAGGTCCTCCGGCTTTACAGCGCCTCCAGGAACAGAAAACTCCACAGATCCCCCAGCCGCGTCAAATTTCCCGGCAGTCATCCCGAACAGCCCCTCCACATATCCCGGTGTAAAGACCTGCTCCGGCGTTCCGCACCGGTCCATGCGTCCGTCCTTTATGCACACCACCCGGTCCGAGATCCTTTCTGCCAGATCCAGCTCGTGGAGGGACATGAGCACCGAAAGATCCTTTTTCCTGGCCATTTCCCGGAGCAGGGAAAGGAATTCCAGCTTATACTTCACATCCAGATGGGAGGTGGGCTCGTCCAGAAGGATCATCTCCGGCTCCTGGCAGAGCGCCCTGGCCAGCATGATCCGCTGGCGCTGCCCGTCGCTGATCCGGTCAAAGGGACGGTCCCCCAGGTCGGTTCCATGGACCAGCTCCAGGGCCTGATCCACGGCTCTCTGGTCCTTCTCTGATAAAAGTCCCAGCCGCCCGGTGTAGGGATACCGCCCCGCTGCCGTCACATCCCGGCAGGTCATAAGCTCCCCCTGGAGTTTTTCCGTAAACACCACCGCCAGCTTCCTGGCCCGTTCCTTCCTGGGGATCCGTTCCATGGGAACGCCGTCCAGCACCAGCTCCCCTCCCATCGGCGCAAGTCCGCCGGAGATCGTCTTAAGAATCGTGGACTTTCCGGCTCCGTTGGGGCCTATGAGGGTCACAATCTCTCCCCGGCCAGCATGAAAGGAAAGTCCCTCCGCCACTGGCCTTTTCCCATATCCGGCCGCCAGCCGGTCCACATAAAAACAGCCGTTTCCCACCTTTATCCCCTCCTCTGGTATTTCTTCATCATAACGGCGATCACCACCGGAGCTCCCAGCACCGCGGTCACTGTGCTGATGCTGAACTCTGCCGGAGCCAGAAGAGTCCTGGCCAGAAGATCGCTGAACAGGCAGAACACGCCCCCTCCCAGAAAGCACGCCGGGATCAGCACCAGAGGCCGGGAGGTCCCAAACAGGCTCCTCACCAGATGGGGCACGGCGATCCCCACAAAGGACACCGGACCGGCAAAGGCCACGATACAGGCTGATAAAAGACTGGATAAGAGCACCATCCAGGCCCTGAGGCGGCCCACATGGATCCCCATGCTTTTTGCATAGACCTCTCCCATCTGGTACGCAGCCACCGGCTTAGAGAGAAGGAATACGGCTGCCGAGGTGGGAAGCACCACCAGGCACATGACTGCCGTATTATCCCAGGAAATGCCTGAAAAGCTGCCCTGGGACCAGTTGTGCAGATTTACGATATCTGTATCGTCAGCAAAGGTCACCAGGATGTCCGTAGCTGCCGAGCAGATATAACCGATCATGGTGCCTCCAAGGATCAGCCCCGCCGTCTGCTCCACTCTTCCGGCCATAAGGAGCACCAGTCCCATGGAGGCCAGGGCTCCAGCAAAGGCCGCCAGGATCATGGCCGCAGATGTCACCCGGACAGCATGGCCCAGAGAGAACACCATCAGACATGCCACCAGAAGCTTTGCCCCGGAGGAGATCCCCAGAACAAAGGGACCTGCAATGGGATTCCGGAAAAAGGTCTGGAGAAGATAGCCGGAAAGCCCCAGGGCTCCGCCTAAGAGGATGGCTGCCAGAGCCCGAGGGAACCGGATCTCCCAGACGATCCCGGCCGCAGACGAAGCGCCGGGAGCCGGAGCGCATCCCAGCTTCCAGGCAAATACTTCCGCCACCTCCTCCAACGGGATCTCCACACTTCCGGCGCACAGGCTCCAGCCCAGGAAAAGAAGAAGCAGCGCCAGGAGCGCCGCAAAAGCCAGTCCATATTTTAAATGCCCGTTCCGCTTTCTGTTCACTGCTCCTCCTCTCTTCCGGCCGGGAGCCGGTAAAGGTAGACCGTTTCCCCCTGGCCCGTCAGCATGGCCCGGATGTCCTCTGCAAAGGTCCCCAGAGCCATGGAGCTCTGATAAAGGTCCCTGGCCGTACACCACACATTTCCTTCCTTAACCGCCTTAAAGTCCGTCAGCAGCCCGCTCTTTCCCAAAAGCTCCTCCACCGTTTCCAGCCCGCCGTCCACGGCACTGTTATAAATAAGGAAGTCCGCGTCCTTTACTGAGGAATAAAATTCCTCCAGCTGCATGTTCACAGACGAGCTGCGGCTTTCTCCAGTCCCCAGATCCTTAAAAATATATTCTCCGCCCGCCTGCTCAATGAGCTTCGGCACATAATCCGAGGACTTTCTCACATTGACCATACCGGCGGCCGTAATATAAAAATACGCAACGGTCTTTTTTCTGCCCTCCTCCGGAACACGTCCCCCCTCTGCTCTGCGGGCCGGATCCACATCTGCGCCGTCTCCGGAAGCCGCCTCTTCGCTGCCTCCTGCCGCCGCCTCCATGGCTGCCTTCTGCTCGTCAAATGCAGCGGACGCCTGCTCCTCCTTTCCTGTGAGGGCTCCGTAAAACTTGATCCATTCCATGCGGCCCAGAGGCTCAGTCTCGTAGCTGGAATAATCCACTGCCACCGGGATCCCAAAGCTCTCCAGCTTTTCCCTTACCTCCGGCGCATGGCTGATCATGGTATTCTCCACAGCCAGGCTGCAGCCCTCCGCCAGGATCCGCTCATAATCCGGGGCGCTGTATTTTCCGGCATAAAGGATCTTCCCGCTTTTCATGGCCTCCCTGGCCTCTTTGATGTACCAGCCGTCTGCATCCGTCCCGGAAAGCCGGATCGTATCCAAAGCGTCCAGGGCCCGGAACATGTCCATGGCCGCCGAAGCCGCCAGATAGATATTTTTCACCGGCTGGTATACCACAGCCGTCTCCTCCGGCACATCCTCCGGGGCCTCCTTCCCTTCCGGCACCAGGAGCATACGGCTCCCGTCGGCCACAGTCAGCACCTGGAAGCCGTCCTGGTAAAGATCCACGGCAAACTGCTCTGCATACTCCAGCTCCAGCCGCCCTGTATATTCCAGGGAAGAAAGCTCCAGGGGACGGAGCCTGTTCCCGGCTCCGGATCCTCCGGCCGCTTTACAGCCCGTTAAAAGCGCTCCCGCCGCCGCCCAGATCCCCAGGATGACCGCCTGTTTTTTTATCCCTGCCTTCCAGCTCCTCTTCATGCCGCCCTCCTCTTTTTTCTTATCCAGAACCAGCCGCTGGCTCCCGCCGCCAGAAAAGCTGCTCCCGCCGCCATCCAGAAACCGGTCCCCGCCGTTTTTTTCATGGCTCTCACTGTGCTCCGGTCAAAGGTCAGGGTATACTGGATCTCATGGGGATCCCCCATGGCTGTGGTATCCGCGGCCACATGCATGGGGACGTCGAACACATAGACCGGGATCTGGAAGGCTGAATTGCCCTCCTCGCTGACCGGAAGGTACTTTTTCCCATATACCGCCATATAGTCATAGGCGGAGCTGCTCCATGTGATCCGCACCGATGCCTGGCCGTCCTTTACTGTAAGCTCCGCCGGAGACTCCACTGACGCCCGGCCGCTTCCTCCGGAAAGGGCTGCGTCGATCCAGTACCTCCCGTCCTCCAGTCCGGCCTCTGCCGGAAGGACCCAGGCTTCCTTTGGAAGGGTATCTCCTTTAAAAACGATCTGCCGGTCGTACCATTTCTGCTTTCTTTTACTGAAGGCCGCGCATTCCAGCCCCTGGTCCAGGGCCTCCACCGGAAGCTCATACGTATAGGCTCCGTCTGCGTCCTCCGAAAATCCTATGTACTGGGACGGATCAGCGTCCAGAGCCTCCTCTCCCGTTCCCATGAACAGCTTCAGATATCCCTTTCCGCCCAGGGTCACCGCTGCTTTCATACTCCCATCCTTCACCGTAAGCTCTGCCCGGACGATCCGGAACATGGAGGAGCTGGACTCTGCCTCAATGGGATACGTCCCGTCCTTCAGTGCATATCCGGGTACAGGGACGGCACTTTCCTGTCCAATGGCCTCTGCGGCCTCCCGGCCTTCTGACGCCCCATAAGCAGCAGCCGGCATGAAGACCATGCCGGCTGCTGCCGCAAGGAGAGCCGCCAGGCTGTTCCTTACATATTTCATCCGTCTCTCCCCGCTTCCTATCTGGCAAGGCTGTCCATGGCAGCCTTCGTGTGCTGTACATAGAGCTCCCGGATGGCCGGGATCTGTCCAAGCCCCTCCAGGACGCACTCCGTCTCGTATCCTTCTTTATTCAGGACCGATTTCCAGGAGTCCTCCTCGTCACCTGCCATATCGTTATTGGCGTGATCGCCTGCCACCACCATCAGCGGCCGGAGCACCACCCGTTTATAACCTCCGGCTTCCTTTAAAGAAGCGGTCACATCCTCCAGAGACGGCTCTGCCTCCACTGTACCGATGAAGTAATCCGTATATCCTGCCTCCTTAAGGGTTTCCTGGAGCCTGGGATATACCTGGTTAGAATCGGCCTCGGTTCCGTGTCCCATATAGCAGAACGCCGTTTCCCCGTCGTCGTACTCCGCCATGGCCTCTGTAATAGCCTTTGCCACAGCGTCAAAATCCGCATCGCTGGTCAGCAGCGGATCCGCCAGGACCACCTGTTCAAAGCTCCCTTCATACTCCTCCAGCTCCTCTGCCAGATCCATGTATTCAAAGCCGTCCATCAGATGGGTGGGCTGGACCACCAGCTCCGTGATCCCGTCTGCCGCCGCTCGGTCCAGGGCCTCCTTTACATTGTCGGTCTCCAGGCCGTCCCGTTCCTTTAATTTATCAATGATGATCTGGCTGGTAAAGGCCCGCCGTGTCTCTGTCTCCGGAAATGCCTCTGCGATGGCCTTCTCAATGGCGCCGATGGTAGCCTCCCGGCTTTCGTTGTAGCTGGTGCCGAAGCTCACCACCAGGATCGCTCTTTTTCCTGTTTCCTTATTTTCTGTCAATGCAGCCCCCTCCTTTTCCTTGTTCTCTTCTCCGGAAGCCTGGGATCCCTCTTTCTCCGCAGACGTTCCTGCCGTTTCTGTCCCCGTCTCCGCGCCTGCCGCCGCCGGCTTCGTTTCTGTACCTCCGTTTCCGGAACACCCGGTCATCCACAGGGCCGCCGCCAGCACACCTGCCATCAATCCTGCCATTTTGTTTTTCCTCATTCTTCATTCCTCCATTTTTATTTTCCGCGCGCCGGGCGTATTCCGGACGGAGGAAATGGAGCCGGAAAATACAGGGATCCCAGGCCTGCTGCCCATATAGTCCAGGGTCAGGCGCGCACATAAAGAAAGCCCTCTGCTTATTAAAAATAAGTAAAGGGGCCCCTGCACAAAAATCACCGTACTACCAGTTACTCGTGGTCCGGAACTGCAAGTTCCCGTACAACAGCCGGGCAGGTCTCCTGGCTCATAGATCATCGCATTGGCCGCCTTCCCGGTTTCCCAGTGGCAGAACATGGCCTCCGCTCCCTAAATACAGTGACGAGTTCGTACAGGATTCACACCTGTTTCCCTTTTCACCAGACCCGGATCACATCCGGTCTGACACCCGCTGTTTTATTCAGTTTTTAACGTCCATTGCGTTTTATCCAGTATAGCATGGCGGTCCGTGGTTTGCAAATGTTATTTTTTTCACATTTTCTCTCCAGGTACTTGACATTTGGCAAAAATATCGTTAAAATATTAACTATAAGGTAAACATATGAATATCCGAATCTTTTAGGAGGGTATGCAGTTATGATGAGATTTACATTACCGAGAGACATGTACTACGGAAAAGGCGCTTTAGAGGACTTAAAGAACCTTTCCGGAAAAAAAGCCATCGTAGTTTCCGGCGGCAGCTCCATGAGAAAGGCCGGCTTCCTGGATCAGATCGAGGGCTACTTAAAAGAAGCCGGCATGGAAGTGAGATTCTTTGAAGGCGTTGAGCCGGATCCTTCCGTAGAGACCGTAATGCGCGGCGCAAAGGCCATGCAGGAATTCGAGCCCGACTGGATCGTAGCCATCGGCGGCGGCTCCCCCATCGATGCTGCCAAGGCAATGTGGGCCTTTTACGAGCATCCGGATACCACCTTCGAGGATCTGATCGTTCCCTTTAACTTCCCGAAGCTGCGCACGAAAGCGCATTTCTGCGCCATCCCCACCACATCCGGAACTGCCACAGAGGTAACTGCTTTCTCCGTTATCACAGATTACTCCAAGGGAATCAAGTATCCTCTGGCAGACTTTGAGATCACACCGGACGTTGCCATCCTGGATCCCGTGCTGGTTGCCTCCCTTCCGGCAAAGCAGGTGGCTTACACCGGTATGGACGCTCTGACCCATGCCATCGAGGCCTACGTTTCCACCTTAAACTCCCCGTTTACGGATCCGTTAGCCATCAAGGCCATCGAAATGGTACTGGATTTCCTTCCGGCCTCCTATAACGGCAACCAGGATGCCAGAGAGCAGATGCACTATGCCCAGTGTCTTGCAGGCCAGGCGTTCTCCAACGCCCTCTTAGGAATCGTACATTCCATGGCCCACAAGACAGGCGCAGCCTTCTCCACAGGCCATATCCCCCACGGATGTGCCAACGCCATCTACCTGCCCTATGTGATCAAATACAATGCCCATGAGCCGGAAGCAAAACGCCGCTATGCAGACATTGCCAGAAGAGTGGGCCTTGGCGGGACCTCTGAGGAATCCCAGGTAAACGCTCTCTGCGAGAAAATCAAAGAATTCAACCGGACTTTAAATATCCCGTCCACTTTAAAAGAATTCGGCATCGACGAAGCAGAGTTCAAGTCCAAAGTGGCTGAGATCGCAGCAAACGCCGTGGGCGACGCCTGCACAGGCTCCAACCCCAGATCCATCACACCGGAGCAGATGGAAAAGCTCTTCGTCTGCACCTACTATGGAACAGAGGTAGATTTCTAAATCCCATAATTCCCCTTTATATAACTCCCTTTTATACTCACTCAAAAAGGACTGGCGCCCTCCCGGCTCCAGTCCTTTTTCAACCTTCTAGCGGTTTTCTATATCCATGATCATATCGACCCGTCTCTGATGGCGTCCGCCTTCAAACTCAGCGGCCAGCCACTCATCCACGATCATTTTTGCCAGCTCGCTTCCGACTACCCGCGCCCCAAAGGCCAGAACGTTGGAATTATTGTGCATTCTGGAAAGCTTTGCCGTATAGGGCTCGCTGCACACGCAGGCCCGGATCCCCTTTACCTTGTTGGCAGCCAGGGAGATCCCCACGCCGGTGCCGCAGATGGCAATGCCCAGGTCTGCTTCGCCGGAAGCCACGGCCCGGCCCACTTTTTCTCCATATACCGGGTAATCGCAGCTATCAGAGGTATCGGTCCCTACGTTCATGACCTCATAGCCCTTTTCCTCCAGATGCGCTTTGATGATGTTTTTCAACTCCACTGCGGAGTGGTCGTTTCCAATGACGATCTTCATGCTCATTTCCTCCATTTTTTTATTCACCGGCCTCTGCCGTTTTCAGGACAGCCCCGTCTTCCGGGTTTCCGTCAATTCTCCAAAATCAATTCTCCTCTATGTCCGTTCCCTCCACGTTCTCCACCTGGAAGAACAGCTGGATCATATCCAGCCGGGAGCTCATGGACACCAGGAGCATGTCCATCACGGTCAGAGCGGCCATGGCCTCCACCACCACCACTGCCCGCGGCACCACCACAGGATCGTGGCGGCCTTTAATGGAAAGCTCTATGTTTTCCCCAGCGCGGCTTACGGTCTCCTGGCTCCTGGAAATGGACGGCGTGGGCTTAAAGGCCGCCCGGAATACCAGATCGCTGCCGTCGCTGATCCCTCCCAGAACGCCGCCGGAATGGTTGGCTGTCTTTACCACCGAGCCGTCTGCCGCCATGCGGTAGCCGTCGTTATTTTCCGATCCACTGGATCTGGCGGCCGCGAACCCGTCTCCTATTTCAACCCCCTTTACAGCTCCGATGGAAAGGATGGCCCTGGCCAGGTTCGCGTCCAGCTTTTCAAACACCGGCTCTCCCAACCCCGCCGGGAGCCCCGACACCACGCACTCCACCACGCCTCCGGCAGAATCCTGGTCTGCCATCCGCTCCTCCAGATACCGGGCAGCCCGCTCTGCGGCCTCCGGATCCGGCATATATAAGGGATTTTCCTCCGCCGTCTTAAGCGCCTCCGCCCCCGGCGCCAGCGGCCCGGAGGATATCTCCACAGGACCGATGGAGCGGGTGTAGGCGCAGACAGAAATATTCAGGGCTTTTAAAAATTTTTCTGCAATGGCTCCGGCCGCCACCCGGCCGATGGTTTCCCGGGCAGAGGACCGGCCGCCGCCCCGGTAATCCCGGAAGCCAAACTTCTCATCAAAGGTATAATCCGCGTGACCAGGCCGATAGCAGCCGGCGATCTCCGAATAGTCCCTGGAGCGCTGGTCCCGGTTCCACACGATCATGGAAATGGGCGTTCCCGTGGTCTTTCCTTCAAATACGCCGGATAAGATCTCCACCTGGTCGCCCTCGGACCGCTGGGTGGTAAATCTGCTCTGGCCTGGTTTTCTCCGGTCCAGGAGAGCCTGTATATCTGCCTCACATAGGGCCAGTCCCGCAGGGCAGCCGTCGGCCACCACGCCGATGGCCTTTCCATGGGATTCTCCCCAGGTGGTCACTTTAAATAATGTTCCAATGGTCGATCCAGCCGCCATATCTACATCTCCTAACCTATTTTTACAATTTCACAGCAGTTGGGCTCATTGACCGCAACGCTCCGGTCGCTCATGACCAGAAGCCCCTTCTCATAATCGATATGGAAGAAGGAAATATTTCCCCCGTGGTTGATGGCCGCCAGATGCTGGCCGTCCGGGAAAATGGCGATGTCCTTGGGGTATTCCCCGCTGATGGGCAGACAGAACTTTAGCGTGAGCATTCCCGTTTCTGTGTCCCTCTCATACATGGATACCGAATTGTCCCCGGCGTTGGAGCAGAACAGATAATTCTCATCCGGGGAAAGACGGATGGCACAGGCTGCCGTAAGCTGGTTGGGATCATCGCCGGTGGTGGCAATGGTCTGTACCTTCTCCACCTGGGGCGTCCTGTCTCCGGTCTGGTATGAATATACGTCGATCACGTTTTTTAATTCATGCAGCAGATAGAAAAATTTTCCATCGCTGCTGAAGACAAAATGACGGGGCGCTGACTCCAGCTCACTCCTTATGGTGTCCACCTGGGCAATGCGGCCCTCTCCTCTGTCAAACCGGTACACCTTGACCTGGTCGATCCCCAGATCCGCCACCATTAAAAACTTCTCGTCCGGCGTCATACGGCTGCAGCTCACGTGAGGACGGAAATTCCGTTCTGCCACGCTCCCCAGCCCCTTATGGAATACGCCGTCGGTGATATGGCCCACAGAACCGTCCGGGTTCAGCCGGAGCACCGTCACCTTTCCATCGTGGTAGCCGGACACGAAAATATAGTCGTTTTCGGGGCTTGTGGAGATCTGGCACCCCCGCATTCCCTTGATATTTGCGCTGTTCACCCTGGACAGGCTGCCGTTCTGCAGGATGCGGAACGAGACCACGCCCTCGTCGGCAATGGAGTACAGCATTTTTTTATCCCTGGATACGGTCAGGTAAGAGGAATTATCCACCTCCACCTCGCAGCGGTAGATGAATTTCCCCTTTTCCACGTCCACATCGTAGACCGTGATCCCCTTGGCCTTTCCCGTATAAGAATAAGAACCAACATAAGCCATGTATTTTCCAGTCATAGATCGTTCCTCCCGGATCTTGCTTTAGATATTTCCCCCGCATGGGACGAAATCCCTGTTCGGTTTTTTTTGCACAAAACTGTAAAGCCGCCGGACAGTTATGTATATTTTACCATATTCCAGGATATTTGTGAACGAAAATTTATACAAAATATAGAAAATACCCTATTTCCGGTTGGCGATCTCCACCCGGACATTCTTTCCGCGGATCTTCACCTGCTTCATGGCCTCCATGACCATTTCCGCCTGGTTTTTGGGAACCTCCACAAAGGTGTATTTATCATACATGTCGATGCTCCCCACCATACGGCCCGGGATCCCGGTCTCTCCCGCAATGGCTCCCAGGATATCTCCCGGCTTCACATTCTGGTTCTTTCCCAGGTTGATAAAGAGGCTTGCCATGCCGCTCCTGCCCGACCGGCGGCCTTCGTACTCGTCCAGATCGTCAAAGCGTCCTCCCCGTCCTCCCCGGTAATTTCCGCGGCCGTCTCTCTGGCCCCGGCCGTCGCGGCCCCGGGATCCGCCTCTCCTGCCCAGATCCTCCAGATCCCTCAGAGGTCTCACGTCCTCGGCAATATCCTCATAATCGTCGCCCATGGACATTTTAAGGAAGGCGGCTGCCAGCTCCAGAGAGGAATAATCCTCAGCCAGAAGACGCTTTTCGATGATGGCCGTCATCCGCTCCAGCTCTCCGTCATTCATGATCTCCTGGACCTCATCCAGGATCTTTTCCGCCTTGATGGCCGTCACATCGTTTAAGGACGGGATGGACTGGGGCACGATCTTCGTCTTGCAGAACCGCTGGATATCCCTGAGCTTATAGACCTCGCTGCCCACAGCCAGGCTGAAGGCGCGGCCTTCCCTTCCTGCACGGCCGGTCCGGCCGATCCTGTGGACGTAATACTCGTCGTCCTGGGGGATGTCATAGTTGAACACTGCCTCCACATCATCCACATCGATGCCCCGGGCCGCCACATCCGTGGCCACCAGGATCTCTGTGGCTCCGTTCCGGAAGCTGTCCATGACACGGTCCCTCTGCTCCTGCTTCAGATCCCCGTGAAGGCCCTCGGCGAAATAGCCGCGGCCCTGGAGGGCCTGCACCAGCTCATCCACCTGCTTCTTCGTATTACAGAAGGCCACAGACAGCTTAGGGGAATACAGGTCCAGCAGACGGCACATGACCTCCACCTTATTCCTGGGCTTCACCTCGTAATAATACTGGGTCACCTTGGGAACGGTCAGCTCCTTTTTTACCACCCGCACCATCACCGGATCCTTCTGGAACTTCTTTGCAATGTCTGCAATGGCCTGGGGCATGGTGGCAGAGAACATCACCGTCTGCCGTTCCTCGGGAAGAGCGCTTAAGATGGTCTCCATATCCTCCAGAAAGCCCATGTTTAACATCTCGTCGGCCTCGTCCAGCACCACGGTCCGGATCTCATCGGTGCGGATGGTCTTTCTCCTCATGTGATCCATGACGCGTCCCGGAGTTCCCACGATGATCTGGACTCCGCCCTTTAAGGAACGGATCTGTTTTACGATCTCCTGGCCTCCGTAGACCGGAAGGACCTTGATCCCGGACATGTATTTCGCCAGGCGGCGGATCTCCTCAGCCACCTGGATGGCCAGCTCCCTGGTGGGGCATAAGACCATGGCCTGGGTCTTTCTGCTTTCCGGATCCATCTTCTCCAGCAGCGGGATGCCGAAGGCCGCCGTCTTTCCCGTACCGGTCTGGGCCTGGCCGATCATGTCGAGTCCCTCTGCCTGGACGGGAATAGACTGGGCCTGGATCGGGGAGGCGGCCTCGAAGCCCATGTCTGTCACTGCGCGCAGAATGCGCTCATCTAAATTTAATTCGTCAAATCTTACTGTTTCCATTGTCTGATTTCCTTTTCTTTGTTTAACTTCCATATATATGGCTCCCCGCCGTCCAGGGCGGTTTTGCCAGCAAAAAAGAGAAGATCCAGGCCTTCCCCGAATCTTCCCCAGTTTCATTCGTATGATACTATAACAGTTCTGCCGCCATGTGTCAAGCGGCATCTTTTCATATGGAACAACAGCGTTTCCATCTGCGGCTGTCCGTCCTTACTCTGCCGCGTTTTTCCCTCCCCTGTATCTCATATATCCAATGGCTGCCAGCATTCCAAAGCCATAAATCACAAAGGTACAGAAAAACGGGAGCTTTGCATGGACCGAATAGATAAATCCGGCTGTCAGGGAACCGGCAATGCTGCCCAGAGACTGGGTGGCGTTGAAAAATCCCATGACCAGGTTTTTCTGCTCCGGTCTGGACTGGACGGTGATCATGCTCTGGAGCACCGGCACGCTGACGGAATATCCCGCATAAACGATCACGCCCAGGGCGATGAAGATCCCGATATTGGGCACCAGGGCCGTTCCCAGGGCAGATACTGTGCAGACGGCGATGATCACTGTCATGGACCGGCGGATCTTTGTCTTTGTGATGATCCAGATACAAAGTGTCGTATTGGCCACAAAGGATACCAGGCCCACGGCCGCCTTGATGATCCCGTTATAGGACGAGGTCAGCCCCAGCACATCCTTTAAATAGTAGTTGAACGCCTGGTCAAAGGCCGTGTTTCCAAAGTTGATCAGGATATTCACTGCAAACAGCATGGCAAAGGCCACGCTCATGAATTTCCGGCTGTCAGCAAAGGCCTGGAAGGGATTGGCCTCCTTCATCAGCTGCTTTTTCGGCACCTGCTTTAAGCTGGTCTTTCCGTCCGGCAGACAGATCAGATAAAAGCCCACAGCCACGGCGATCAGAAGGGCCGCCTGGGCCAGGAACGCCAGCTTCACAGAAAATTCCCCCAGGAAGCCGCCGATCATATAGCCGAAGGCGCTGGCCACGCTTTTTATGGTGGCGTTGATGGTCAGATATTTTCCCTGGTCCTCCGGAGCCGCCGTATTTACAATGTATGTCAGGAAGCTCACAAAAATACCGCCGGTAAAAAATCCGGCGAACATCCTGGCCAGGACGATCTGAAGCTCTGTGGTGGCGTAGGCGAACCAGATCTGGGCGACGCCGTAGCCCATGCAGCAGATCAGAAGAGACATTCTGGAGGATATGTATTCGTTGATCTTTCCCCAGAAGGGCGACAGAAGGAAGTTGGTGAGCATCATGGCCGCCAGGGCCAGTCCGAACATGTAATCATGGAGATTCAGATCCTGGATCACCGTCGGAGTCACCGGATGGGCGAAATTTGCCGCCAGATTAAACAGTACCATCACAAAAAAGAATAGAAAGAACCGCGTTTTGTACTTCATAATCCCCTTTTCCTTTTCCAAAAAATTCTCACTGTTCTTATTATAATTCTTTCAGGCAGAATGTTCAACCGATATTTATATTTTTGCATAAAGTACAGAAAACATCCATTGAAATACAGGATTTCTGGCCACATATCAGGTCAGCTATTGTTTAATTTTCTTTCGTTCCATACGGTGCACGCTCTTCAGCTGCCATCTGATAGGCCGGCTCGATTTCATAAACAACTGACTGCTCCTGTTCCCTGGTTCTGAACTCTGCAATTCCAAGCCCAAAATATTTTTCAAAGAAAGCTTTCAATTTTTCAATGACACCTTGCTTCTTCCTGGCTCTGCCACCACCGCCGAAGCGTGAAACAGGGGGCATGAGCTTGTCTATCTCCGTTCCTGTCGTCTTCAATGCTCCGTCACGGAACGCATTATCAACAAACCTTCTTGTTTCCTCTGCCTTAAGTTTTTCGTTCGTGATAATTTCAGTCAAATCATTTTCTTCCTGCTCCAGGATAAATCTACGCCAGTCAGCAGTAACCCGGGTATCAACATTGACACGGCTGATAAAGGCTTCAATCAGCTCCTTCTTACTCCGAAGCTGTATGCTTGCATCCACTGCTTTGCGGATAGAAATGAGAATTTCTTTGTCCTCACAATTGCCCTCGTGATATTTTTCAACCAGCATCAGGATGTGGTCGATATTGATCTCCACTTGCTTGATAAGCTCAATTTCAAATTCAATATCATCCGTGATATCTTCTTTTTCAGCTTCATCTTTTCTACGGTACTTATCATACAGGTCAAGGTAGATGCTCTGATAATTTTGCAAATCCCTTGCTGCAATACTGTCCATTTCTTCAAACTGATCAAAGGACGAAAGTATATTTCTCATACTAAGGATAGAGCCGAACAGTCTGATAAAATCTTTCTCTATCTGCTCTCCAACGATCTGAGTACCAAGAGGATATTCTGTTTCCAGTTTTTCCAGCAAATCAACATAACCAGGATGATACTTACCGTTGTTGTCCTCATAGCCATTCCAGTAATCCTTAAAGCTCTTTAGAAGAACTATGCCGCTGGCATTCTTGTCGCCAAAAAGAGCGATTGCATCATCTGTGGCTTTCTGTAAATCACGGAAGCAGACGATATTGCCATATGTCTTGACCGAGTTCAGAATACGGTTGGTTCTGGAATAGGCCTGGATCAGTCCGTGCATTTTCAGATTTTTGTCCACCCACAAGGTGTTGAGCGTTGTGGCATCGAAGCCTGTGAGGAACATATTCACGACAATCAGCAAATCCACTTCACGGTTCTTCACTCGCATAGACAAATCCTTGTAGTAATTCTGAAACTTATCAGCGGAAGTGTCAAAGTTGGTGTTAAACGCAGCATTATAATCCGCAATGGCACTTTCAAGAAAATCTCTGGAAGTCTGATCCAAAGCTTCCGTGTCAAAGCCTTCTTCTTGCAGAACACCTGCCTGTCCGGCAGACAGGTCTTCTGGGTCATCTTCGTTTGCTGAATAACTGAAAATCGTAGCAATCATAAACTGACGGTGGCTCTCAGCAATCTGTCTCTGAAACTCCTTGTAATACTTCATCGCCATCGGAATGGAACTGACAGCAAATATGGCATTGAAGCCAGCCACGCGTTTTCCTTTCAAAGAGTAGAAACTATTGCGTTTGGTTTTCTGGTCAAAATGCTCCAGAGTGTATTTGACGATTTCTCGAATACGCTCCGGCGCACCCATTGCCTTTTCAATATCAATGGCAGAAACATTCTTGTCCTTGATGCCCTCTTTTTCCTTAACCGTGTTCACATAATCGATGCGGAAAGGAAGAACATTTCCATCATTGATAGCATCTACGATGGTATAAGTATGGAGCTGGTCACCAAAGGTCTGCGGTGTAGTCAGCATTTCCATATGCTTTCCTTTTCCAGCATTGGCTGCAAAAATTGGTGTTCCAGTAAATCCAAACAGATGATATTTTTTGAACGCCTTTACAATCTTGGCGTGCATATCTCCAAACTGGCTGCGATGGCACTCGTCAAAGATAAGAACGCAATGCTTGTTGAACACTTCATGTCCTTTATTCTTGGTCACGAAGTTATCCAACTTCTGAATGGTCGTAATGATAATTTTATACTGGTGGTAGCCGCCTTTTTCATCCCTGTCCTCAAGCTGTCTCTGCAATACTCTTGTAGAAGCATTGCTGTTGGCAGAGCCTTTTTCAAAACGGTCATACTCTTTCATAGTCTGATAATCAAGGTCTTTTCTATCAACTACGAACAGAACTTTGTCCACATACGGAAGTGCAGATGCAAGCTGTGCAGTCTTAAAAGAGGTCAGCGTCTTTCCGCTTCCAGTGGTGTGCCAGATATAACCTCCGGCATCAATCGTTCCCATCTTCTTGTAGTTGGTCGAAACCTCTATACGGTTCAGAATACGCTCGGTTGCCGCAATCTGATACGGTCTCATAACCATCAAAATTTCTTCCGTTGTGAAAACACAATACTTGGTCAGCACATTCAGAATGGTGTGCTTGACAAGGAAGGTTTTTGTAAAATCGATGAGATCTGCAATTACCTTATTGTTACCATCTGCCCAGAAAGAAGTAAACTCAAAGCTATTGCTTGTTTTCTTAGATTTCTGTTTTGCAGACTCGCCCATTTCCTTGATGTGGCTGTTTCTGGTGGTGTTGGAATAATATTTGGTGTGCGTTCCATTGGAAATAATGAAAATCTGCACATACTCATACAAGCCGCTTGCCGCCCAAAAACTGTCTCTCTGATAGCGTTTGATCTGGTTAAAGGCTTCACGGATGGGGGCACCGCGGCGTTTCAGTTCCACATGGACAAGGGGCAGTCCATTGACAAGAATTGTCACATCATATCGGGTGTCATGCTTACCCTCGGTTTCCCCATGGCCCAATCCACCCTCTCTGGCAGCTTTGCTGCCATTCACCTTGTACTGGTTGATAACCTGTAAGCGGTTGTTGTGAATGTTCTTTTTATCTATGAGCTGAATATTCTTGGAAGTTCCATCATCCCTGCGGAGTACCTTTACATGATCAGTCTGGATGGTACGGCTTTTTTCAACGATACCCTCGTTAGCGTTGGCAAGTGTTTCCGTAAAGAAACGCTTCCACTCGCTGTCAGTAAAGGTGTAATCGTTCAAAAGCTCCAGCTGCTGCCTAAGGTTGACAATTAGACTGTTTTCATCATGGATGGTAAGGTACTCATATCCCTGTGCGGTCAGTATACGGATAAATTCCTTTTCAAGAGCCGCCTCGCTCTGGAAGCTGTCAGAGCATGAGCTTTCCGGCGTATATTCAGCTACAACAGTACTCTCATTGCTTGTGGCAATGATATTGTATGTGCTCATGCGGTGTCCTCCTTGGTTTGTTTACTGCTTTTTGAAGGTAAGCAGCTTATCTCGATAGTATTCGTATTGCTTTGTTCGTGCTCCAATCTCTGCCGGAAGTCCGGAAGAAATATCATTGCAGAGAGCATCAAAGCGGTCAAGGATACCTACGATACTCTCCTGTTCCTTGATAGACGGTAGCGGAATAGGTATTGTATTAAGGTTCTTCTGGTTCAGCTTCGGCTGTGCTCCACCAGAAATATACTGTGAAAGGTCAATGGAGTTCAAATAAAACTCGACATATCTTCTTGTTACGTAACTGTCAAATTTCAAAACATGAGCATGGTTATTTACCCAGTTCTTTCCAGATATAGAGAACGCAATCGGTGTGCTTCGTGCCACCAGATTATTGCCGTCCTCGGAGATAAGCAGGAAATCTCCATCAAAGATGTAACCACTCACGTAATCAACAATGCCGGATGCACCATAGTAAGGGTATTCGCCAGCTTCACGGTTGCCGCTTGTGATAGGTTTTCTCTTGCTGTCATGATTTTCGGAAATCATGTTCAAAGTAACAGAAATAACTCCAAAGACATATTGACAGAGCAAAATCAAGCCATTAAGCTCGTCTGTCTGTCTGTCTGTCTGTCTGTCTGTCTGTCTGTCTGTTAAGATTGTCTTGCCGGTTGCGGCATATGTCAAGAGGGCATCACGATAGAACTCGTACTGCTTTTGTCTTGCTTCAATCTCGGCAGGGAGACCGATTTTCAGGTTGGAACAGATAGTATCAAAGTTGTCGAGGACATTAACAATGCGTTTCTGAATATCAAGTGACGGAATTGCCACTTGGAACTTATTGAGCATTGGTCTGCGGATTGATGGCACTGACCCTTGATACATTTGCTGACCGATGTATCTCGGGAAAGTGGCAACAAAGTAATGATACAGATATTTCCCCAAAAGTTCGTTTGTTGCAGGATGAATTCTGTAAGCTCTTTGATGGAGTGCATATTTCCCATTGATGTAATGGAATACCTTTCCAACACCTACACCGTCTCCTGCGGTGATAATTGCTTCTTCGTCATACTCGTATTCATCTTTAGCAAGTGGCTGCTGAGAACGGACAAAAAATGGATAACAGCCACCCTCAACTGCATCATCAGTGTTGCTCGACCCGGTTGAAATGTCTGCGATCTCAGCGAGTGCCCTCCATACAACATCACTTGTCGCCCCCCGGACATCGCCGAAGGTCAGCAGTTTATCCCGATAAAACTCATACTGTTTCTTCCTCGCTGTAAGTTCTGCTGTAAGTTCTGCTGTAAGTTCTGTGAAATTGTCCAGAATACGGACAATTTCACGCTGAACAGGCAGAGGGGGAACAGGGATTCGGATTGCTTTTATTGCAGGTACACTCGAATGAACAACTTTGCTTTTGACCTTCCCAGCACTTTTTTGCCGTCTTGCTTCTTTGGTTGCAAGGGCATAACTCAAATACTTTGGATTTTCATTGTGTTTTAGAACAACAATATCCCCACCTGCCAAACAATCGTCATTGCCTACATATGCACATGATTTTGCAATATCCTCAACGCTCTCCCCAGTGATGGCGAACAAAATATCTCCGTGACTGAAATATTTTGGAGACTGCACATACTCAAGCCGTGTATGAGATACGCATGAATCAAACCAAATTCCGTAAGTTGTGTAGATTTCTCCGTAACGAACACAAGGAATTCCATCTTCGGTAACCTGGTCACGCTTTATCCCTGACCCACGGAAAACATCGGTTGCTATTTCGCCAAGCGTTTTATATTCCACCCCATCCGGGCAGTACTCTTGAATCAATTCATCCAGTCTGCTCATTCCTGATCACCTGCCTTCAACATCCGTTTGACCGCCTTATCAAAATCAGAAGTGATTTTTTGTGTCTTATTAAATTCTGCATATTCAGCAGCAGCCTTTTCTTTTGCCATTTTACCGGAGATTTTTCCCTTGTCACGCAGAATATCATATCTTCGGAATGCCAGAAATTCATTCACACTGGCAGCAAATTCCTCCATGGTAAAAGTATTTTCTCTCTCTATCAGGTCTTCGATATAGTCAAAATATCCGGTTACGGCTCGTTCCAGCTGGCGAATCTGCTTTTCCTCCAGATAGTTTTTCGCAACCACTACATCAGATTTCAAAATACGACCTTCCGGTGCATTTTTCCATGTTGTCAGTCCCATATTTTCTTTGGTCCTGTCTGCTTTAGTATACACAATTTCTGCCGCAGTCTGCCCTACGATAGCATAATGAAATTTATTCTGTACCATTGCATAAAAGTCATGGGTAATCTGTGCATTCTTATCATAGTCGATACTGCATTCAGCAAAAATATCCGTGATTTGCTGCCAAATGCGACGCTCGCTGGCACGGATAGAACGGACTCTTTCCAGCAATTCACGGAAGTAGTCCCTGCCAAACACTGTTTTCCCTTGCTTTAAGCGCTCATCGTCCATTGCAAAGCCCTTGATCATATACTCTTTTAAGACGCTTGTTGCCCAAATCCTGAACTGTGTTGCCCTACGGGAATTAACACGATAACCAACGGAAATAATAGCGTCCAGATTATAAAAATTCTGCTCTCTTTTTACATGACGGGTACCTTCTTGTTGAACTATTTCCATTTTGGAAATAGTTGAATCTTTCATCAACTCTCCGTCAGCATATATATTAGTCAGATGCTTGGAAATCGCAGGTACATCTACATCAAATAATTCCGCCATGGATTTTTGCGTCAGCCAAATTGTTTCATCACGAATTACCGCATTTACCGAAACATCTTCCTCGGAAGACTGGTATATTAAAAACTGAAATTCACCACTCATACGCCCACCTCGATTTCTGCAATGATCTTATCAATTTCATCACGGAGCACCTGCTCACGAGCTACAATTTCTTTGATTTCTGCATTGAGCTTTACAATATCTATTTTCTCACTGGTGTCCTCTGCTTCCACATATGCAGATACGGAAAGGTTATAGTCATTTTCTGCGATTTCCCCATAGCCTGCCAGATGGGAGAAATGTGGCTCCTCGGTTCGATTTGCAAAGGTCTCCACAATTCTTTCAATATTTTCCTGTGTCAGCTTATTGTTGTTCGTGACCTTGATGCACTCGCCCGTAGCATCAATAAACAGAGTTTTGTTGTCGGCTTTCCCTTTCTTCAGAACCATAATGCAGGTAGCAATGGAAGTTCCGAAGAACAGATTGCCCGGAAGCTGGATGATGCAGTCGATGAAGTTATTATCAATCAGATACTTTCTGATTTTCTGCTCCGCACCACCACGGTACATAATACCGGGGAAGCAGACAATCGCCGCCGTGCCATTGGATGCAAGCCAGGAAAGGGAGTGCATGATAAAGGCAAGGTCGGCTTTTGACTTCGGTGCGAGAACGCCAGCCGGAGAGAAACGAGGGTCGTTAATCAGCAGAGGGTTATCATCACCAGCCCATTTGATAGAATAAGGGGGATTGGAAACAATCAGTTCAAACGGTTCATCGCCCCAATGCTGCGGTGCAGTCAGAGTATCTTCGCAAGCAATATCGAACTTATCAAAGCCAACATCATGCAGGAACATATTGATACGGCAGAGATTGTAAGTAGTGATGTTGATTTCCTGTCCGTAGAAGCCATTTCTGACGGCATCCTTGCCGAGAACCTTTTCCGCTTTCAGAAGCAGCGAGCCAGATCCACACGCAGGATCGTAAACTTTGTTGATTTCAGTTTTGCCCACCGTGCCGAGTCTGGTAAGCAATTCGGAAACATCGGCAGGGGTAAAGAACTCACCGCCGGATTTCCCTGCTCCAGATGCGTACATGGTCATCAGATATTCATAAGCATCGCCAAAGGCATCAATATCATGGTCTTTCACATCGCCAAGGTTCATATCAGCTACACCATGCAGAAGTTTTGTAAGGCGCTCGTTTCTCTTTGCAACGGTAGAACCGAGCTTGTTGCTGTTCACATCAAAATCGTCGAACAGTCCGGCAAAGCTGCTTTCAGAGGAAGAACCTTTTGCGGATGTTTCAATATGGTTGAAAACACGCTCCAGGGTTTCATTCAGATTTTCGTCATTGTCGGCTTTAAGATTTACATTGCAGAATAGTTCAGACGGCGGAATGAAAAAGCCTTTTTCTTCAACCAGTCCCTCACGGGCTTCCTCTGCTCCGGCATCGGATATTTTGGCATAATCAAAATCAGTATCACCGGCATCCTGTTCTCCGGAGTTAATGTAATTGGTCAGATTTTCGGAAATATACCTGTAAAACATCGTGCCAAGAACATAGTTCTTGAAATCCCAACCGTCCACGGCGCCACGAAGCTCATCAGCGATTGCCCATATCGCACGGTGCAGCTCGTCACGCTCTTGTTCTTTCTTTATATCAACCATTGTTCCCGTTCTCCTTTTTATCAGGTATAAATTCCAGAATATCGTCAACGCCGCAGTTGAGAGTTTTGCAAATCTTCTCAATACTATCAAGCGAAATATAATTGTCCCGTTTGATACGTGTAATAATATTGGCACTAAAACCTGCTTTCTCCATCAACTCGGCATTAGTCATACCTTTATCAATCAAAAGGTGAAATAATTTTTTATAGGTTATAGCCATAGTGAATCCCTCCTTGCATAAAAACCATCATATCACGAAAACGTGATTTTTCCAACAAGTTTGCATGAACTTGTTTTATGCTCACGCAGAAAATCTCCGCTCTGTCAGAACACTTTTCCATATAAAACAGGATCTCCCTGCAAATACAAGGAAATCCTGTCTTTAAACTGTATTTATACCTTAAACCGATACCCCACGCCCCAGATCGTCTCAATGTACTGGGGCTTGGCTGTATTCATCTCGATCTTCTCACGGATCTTTTTGATATGCACCGTGACCGTGGCGATATCGCCGATGGACTCCATATCCCAGATCTTGGAGAACAGCTCCTCCTTGGTGAACACGTGGTTGGGATTCTGGGCCAGGAAGGTCAGAAGATCAAATTCCTTGGTGGTAAAATTCTTTTCCTCCCCATTTACGTAGACCCGTCTGGCTGTTTTGTCGATCTTAAGGCCCCGGATCTCGATGATATCGTTGGCCGGCATCCCGCTGCCGATGAGGCGCTCATACCGGGACATATGGGCCTTTACCCGGGCCACCATCTCGCTGGGGCTGAAGGGCTTTGTGATATAATCGTCGGCCCCCAGTCCCAGACCGCGGATCTTGTCGATGTCGTCCTTCTTGGCCGACACCATAATGATCGGGGTGTTCTTATTTTCCCGGATCCTTTTGCAGATCTCAAAGCCGTCCACGCCCGGCAGCATCAGATCCAGGATGAAAAGATCAAATTCCTCCTCCAGGGCTCTCTTAAGCCCGGATTCCCCGTCGTTCTCGATCTCCACCTCAAAGCCCGAAAGCTCCAGATAATCCTTCTCCAGCTCCGCAATGCTCTCTTCGTCTTCTACGATCAAAATTCTGCTCATAACCTTCTCCTTTTACACGCTTGTCTTCCTCAGTACAAAATGAATCTCTGTGCCGATCCCTTCTTTACTGGTGGCCCAGATTCTGCCCCCATGGTCCTCCACAATCTTCTTTACGATGGAAAGTCCGATGCCGCTTCCTCCCTTGGCTGAATTTCTCGAGGAATCCGTCCGATAGAACCGGTCAAAGATATACGGCAGCTCTCTGGGACCGATGCCCTTTCCGTTGTCCTCGATCTCCACCTGGACGAAATCGCCCACATCCAGGATCCGGATATTGATGATCCCTTTTTTCTTGTCCATGTATTTCAGGGAATTTCCAATGATATTGTTGATGACCCGCTTCATCTGCTCGGCATCGGCGATGACGTATACGTCCTCATCCACATAATTGAAATATCCCAGCTCCACGCCCCTGGCCTCCAGCTCCAGGCCCACCTCGTCGATACAGTCCCGGAAATAGTTGGCCACATTAATCCTGGAAAACGTATAGGGGATCTTGTTGGTGTCGATCTTGGAATAAAACGTCAGCTCATCGATGAGCCGGTCCATGTCGTTGGCCTTATGGTAGATGGTACGTATATATTTGTCCAGCTTTTCCGGCGACGAGGCCACGCCGTCCATGATCCCCTCCACATACCCCTTGATGGCCGTGATGGGAGTCTTCAGATCATGGGAGATGTTGCTGATCAGCTCCTTGCTCTCCTTGTCGTACTGGACCTTTTCCTCCGTGCTCTCCTTTAACCGGATCCGCATTTCCTCAAAATTCTGGCAGAGCTGTCCGATCTCATCGTCATCCTCCACCTCCAGGGTAAAGTCCAGGTTTCCGTCCCGGATCTTCTTGGTGGCCTCCTGGAGCTTTCCAATGGGCCGGAGAATGGACTGGTATACCCAGACCGTCAGCACCGCCCCTGTGATGAACAGGATCATTACGCTGGTGACCAGCATCTCAAAGATCATGGACTTGGCCTCCGGCACCATATCCATCACATTGGTCACCAGGTAGACGCCGCCGTCATCTCCGTCCGGATAGGCAAATTCCCGGATCTTTAACAGATGCTCCGTATCCTTATCCAGGAAATTTCTCCAGGACGACGGGGCTCCCGCGTCCTCATATCCAAAAAACTCCTGCTTCAGGTCCTCCACAGTGGCCGTATCTCCCACGAAGATCAGCTCCTCCGCCTTCCGCACCACCAGGAACGAGTGCTTCATAGAAAGCCTCCCGTTCAGATCCGCCAGGTACGTCTCGTTGCTGAACTTCCCCGTATCCGACTCCAGTACCTTATCGATCTCCTTCTGGATGGACTCCGTTAAGTGGCTGAAGACCCGGATGGATGCGCCGGAAAACAGATCCACATCCTCTGAAACGCCGTAGGTCTCGCTGAATACCCTGGCCTGGTAATTGTTGAGCCCGATGATGGCCATATAGATCAGCGTGATGGGAACGACTGTGATGGTGAGGAATGCGATGGCAAGCTTTGTACGGATCTTCATAAACGCCGCTCCCCCTTTTTCACATGTTTTTTTTATTATACCATACTTTCCCACCTTATTTATAAAACTATTATAAAAAATGGCAGAAAGAAGGCCCCGGGACGCGGAAAAAGCGCCCGGGGTCTCCAATTTTTTTAATATTCGTATTTTTTACACCAGATCCCTGGTCAGTGCGGAAAGCTCCATGACCGCCTTTTCACCGTCCATGGCCGCCTTTTCAAGCTCTGCCACCTTCGCCGCCATACGGGCCACAAATTCCTCGTCCTTGATGGAGCCCAGGTTGATCTTTACGTTAAGGAGGGCGCTGAGGACCGCGGTCCTGGCCATCATGGAGGCCACCAGGCCGTCTGTAACGGCGTTGGCATTGCCTCGTTCCACCACAGCCCCGGCCACATGGAAGATCTTAAGGGCCGTTTCTGCAACTGCCAGAGGCACCTCTGCGGCCTCCTTTAAGCCGTTCTGCATGGCCTCTTTTCTGGCCGCCTTTTCCTCATCGGTATTTTTCGGCATACCCAGGGCGTTCATATACGCGGTGAAGGATTCCGTATCCTTCTGGATGGAATCGATCAGCTCTTTTCTGAGAGCCGCTCCCTCTGCCGCCAGACCCTTCATCTCCTCTTCCACATCTGCATATTTCGCTTTCCCGATGGTCAGGTTCGCCACCATTTCCGCCAGGGCGGCTCCCAGACCTCCGGCTAAGGCCGCAACACTTCCGCCGCCCGGAGCCGGAGCGTCAGAGCCGGTCACTGCCACAAATTCTTCCACAGATAAATTTTTTAAGTCTGCCACGGTTTATTCCTCCTCTAAAAGACGGTTTTCCATGATCTGGGACGGATCAAAGCCTGCCACCTGGAGATAATACTCGGCGCAGTCCACCAGGGCCTGCATGGGAAGGAGTCCCACGATCTCGCTTTCCAGCACTGGAACGCCGTAGCGCTTTGCCTCCATTTTCACAGCCTCGAAGGCACGGTATACGGCCGTCTTTGTATAGTCAGTCAGGTTCATGGATACCTGGGCCAGATTTCTGTCCTCCAGCATCACGCCGATGGCCTTGATGTAATGGTAGCCGCCGTTGATATTCCTTACGCGTCTTGCGATCTGGTTTGCGATCTCCAGATTATCGGTGCCCAGATTTACGTTATAGGCCACCAGCGGCATCCTGGCTCCCACTGCGCTGACGCCTGCTGTGGGATGGGGAGCGGCCGGTCCGAAATCCGGAGCCCATTTTTCTGTATCCTGCATCTTCTCTGCCATTCCCTCAAACTGGCCCTTGCGGATGCTGGCCAGGTTCGCTCTGTGGGGAGCCGTCGCGGAAGACTCGTATAAGAAGCAGGGGATCCCGTACTGCTCGCCCACGGTCTTTGCCACTTCCTTGGCCAGGGCATCGGCCTCCTCCAGGGTCGCGTTGCGGCACGGAATGAACGGAACCACGTCCACGGCTCCCATTCTGGGATGCTGGCCCTCATGCTTCGTCATATCGATCAGCTCCACAGCCCTTCCAAAGGAAGCTACCACCGCATCGCGGAGAGGCTCTGGCTCACCGATCACAGTGACCACCAGGCGGTTGTGGTTGGGGTCGGTCTGGTAATCCAGAAGCCGCACGCCTTTTTTTGCACGGAAGCACTCTACGATCTTTTCGATCTTTTCCAGATCGCGGCCTTCACTATAATTGGGTACGCATTCGATCAGCTTATTTCCCATTGATCCCATCCTCCAGTTTTTCTGTTATTGTGATTGTTTTAATTTTTATCATTTTCATGTTTTTCATGGATCTCTGCCTTCACAGCCCGGGTCCCTGGCTTTATCTCATAGGCGATCCGGCTCCCGGACGGCAGTCCCCGCAGCAGGAGCCCCTGGCCTTCATCCAGGATCACTGGCTCCGGTCCGGAAACCAGGACCTCCATCCGGCCCTCATGGCAGTAAAAGAACAGGGTACTGTACACATCCTCTGTCTGTTCACTTCCAGAACCGGAAAGGACCTCCAGGTCCCCTGTACAGGCTCCCTTCCTTAACATCAGATTAAAGTCCGTCACCCGTCCCTGGCTTTTAGTTTCACTGGCCCCGTCAAACCGATGGGGCGAAAACTCCTCCAGATGGATCCATGGTCCCCCGTCGTGGCATATGTCCATCTCCCCTTCAAGGGTCAGGATGATCCGGTCAAAATCCGGGAGAGACGTAAAGGTGCTCTCCTCCAGCTCCACGGTGGCGGAGCTTAAGCGCCACAGAAAGTCCCGGCTCTGGTAATTCCCGTTTTCCGGCGCGATGGAAAGCTCGGTGGTGGTCCCGCCGGACCAGGAAGAGACGCGGCATGCATCTCTTCCGATCTTTTTTATCTCCATGTTCATATTTAATACTCGATCTCTGCTCCCAGGGCTTCCTCAACGGCACGGATCAGAGAGCCGTCCTCGATGATCTTTTCGCAGTAGTTGATGTCTTCGTAAAGCTCCCGGTCCTCATCCAGACGGGCCACACATTTGCGCACAAGATCATAGGCCGCCTGGGTCCCCTTTCCAAGTCCCTTGTTTCCTCTCATGTCGATGCCCTGGCAGGCTACCATCAGCTCCATGGCCAGCACACGGCGCACATTGCGGCCGATCTCGCCGGCCTGCCTTGCGGCAATGGTCCCCATGCTCACATGGTCTTCCTGGCCTGCGGAAGACGGGATGCTGTCCACGCTGGCCGGATGGGCCAGGACTTTATTTTCAGAAACCAGGGCGGCAGCCGAATACTGGACGATCATAAAGCCGGAGTTTACGCCGCCGTTGGGGGTTAAGAATGCAGGAAGGCCGCTGTACGCCGGGTTCACCAGACGTTCGATCCGGCGCTCGGAAACGTCGGCCAGCTCGGATTCTGCGATCTTTAAGAAGTCAAAGCTTAAAGCCATGGGCTGTCCATGGAAGTTTCCTCCAGAGATCCCGCTTCTGTCCTCCCTGAAGATCAGCGGGTTATCCGTAACGGCGTTGATCTCGATGTCCACACGGCCGCCCACATAGTTGACCGCGTCCTTGCTGGCTCCGTGGATCTGCGGACAGCAGCGCAGGGAATAAGCGTCCTGTACACGGATCTCTCCCTGGCGGCTGGCGTTTTTGCTTCCCTCCAGGAGCTTTAATAAGTTCCTGGCTGTGGCCATCTGGCCTGCATGGGGACGTACCTGGTGGACTCTTGCATCCAGGGCGTCCACAACGCCGTTCTGGGCCTCAAAGGATAAGGCAGCGGCGATGTCGGCGGTCTTTAAGAGCGTAATGGCGTCATGAAGAGCGTGGGCGCCCACAGAGGTCATGGCCTGGGTCCCGTTATTTAAGGCAAGCCCCTCTTTGGCAGACAGCTCGATCACCGGGATCCCGGCCCGCTCCATGGCCTCAGCGCCCGGAAGCAGCTCGCCCTTATACCAGGCCATTCCAAGACCGATCATGGGAAGGACCATATGGGACAGGGGAGCCAGATCTCCGGATGCGCCCAGGGAGCCCTTTTCCGGGATAAAGGGAGTCACACCCTTATTTAACATGGCGATCATGGTCTCCACGGTCTCCAGGCAGATGCCGGAAAAGCCGTTGGAAAGGCTGTTGACACGAAGTAACAGGATCCCCCTGGCAATGTCCTCTTTAAAGGGATCTCCCGCGCCTACCGCATGGGTGATGATCAGGTTCTTCTGCAGCAGCTTGCACTCATCCTGGGAAATGACCACATCGCTGAACTTACCGAAGCCAGTGGTGATCCCGTATACGACCTTTCTCTCCTCCACCAGCTCGTTGACCACCTGTCTGGAGGCCAGGATCTTTTCTCTGCTCTCATCCGATAAAACGACTTCTGCGCCTTCGCGGCATACGGCGATGATCTGGTCCACGGTCAGGTCATGGCCTGTGATTACAACTTTCTGCATATGCTACCTCTCCTTATGTGATTTTGCTGAAATTTTTACCAGTTCCAGTCGGATATGGATCCATTATACACAAAAAACGTCCAAAAAGCGTCAAACTCTTTCGCTTTATCATGCTAATATGTCAGACGATTCTCCAATCGTTTCTCTACCTCGGAAAGCAGCCGTTCCGTCTCCGGATTCCGGATCTTATCGGAGATCTCCCTCCCCTTCCTGTAATGCTCCCTGGCGCTCTTTAGGTCGCCCGTCTTTATGCAGGTGAGAGCGAGCCAGCCCTCGGCCCGTTCCAGGCCCCAGCGGTAGCCGTTCCGTTCCAGGCATTCCACAGCCTTTTCCAGAAGCGCCATGGCCTCCTTATACTGGCCTCTGAGACAGTGGACCTGGCCCATGCTGGAGTAGATCTGGCCCAGGCCGTTCATAAAGGACAGGCTCTCGCCCACCGCCAGGGCGCGGCCATAATAGGCCATGGCCTCGTCCAGATGACCCTGCTTCCTGTATACATCTCCCAGATAATTGTAGCAGGCCGCCACGCCCGCGCCGTAGATCTCATGGTCCAGCTCCTCAAACAGGGACAAGGCCTGGAGCAGCATGGTCTCCGCCACATCGTACTTTCCCTTCTGCATATAGCAGAGCCCCTTTAAGCGCATGAGGGTGGCATACTCGTCCTTTTTCTCTCCGCCCCGGCACCGGAGCCCGTGCTCCACCAGCTCCTCCACCAGCTCTGTGTTCCCGGTCTGGATCCCGCAGAAGATCTGCTGTTTTAAGCATGCCAGGTAAACCTCGTCGTCCCCCAGCCCCAGGGCCAGGGCCATGCTGCAGTTAATGTCAGAATTTCCCCGGTCATACTCGCCCATGGCGATCTCATACCGTCCCTTGATATAGCGCATTTCCATTTTCATCTGTCGGATCATGGGAGAATCGTCCTTTAATCCAATGACCTGCTCCGCCAGCTCCAGCATCCGCTCCGCCCCGGTCATGACGCCGAAATCGTCTCCCTGCTCCGGCATCGGGCTGTGGAGCACCGGGAAATTCTCGTTGATGACCGTGTAAAATTCCTTCAGATAGTAGATCTGGTAGCGGTACGCCTGGACCTGGTCATGGCACTTATCATAGTGGTAGGCTGCCAGGGCCAAGGTCCGGAAGCCCCGGTCCGGCTGGCTCCCATAATATTCCGCCAGCATCCGGTGGTACTGGAGGGTCTTGCCATTACTCTGCTTTTCATACACATATTCCTGGAACAGGCGGTGGCTGAACTTATAATACACGTTCCATCCCACCAGCACCTCCTGGATCAGAAAGGCCTCGGAAAGCCTCTCCAGACGCTTTAAGAGCGTCAGCCGGTCCGTCCCCTTCATCAGATATTCCAGCTCCTCGATACCGATCTTTTCCGGGAACACGGACATACATTCCAGGATCTCCCGCTCCCTGGCCCCCACCGACGACAGCCGGGTCTGGATGGCCAGATTGGTCTTGGCGGATTTTTCCAGGGTAAAGCCCTTTTTCCGGATCAGATTGATCATCTCCCGAAGGAAAAAGGCGTTCCCCTCGGTGGTCTTATAGATGGACCGGCACTTTCCCGCCTCCTTTGCCACATCGGGAAGCTCCCGCCGCAGGATCTCCTCTGTCTCTTCCTCTGTAAATGGCTCCAGGCGGACCACCGTGATCCTGTCCTCCCGCACCAGGGGCTCCAGAGATGTCATCACATCCATTTCCCCATTTTTGCTGCAGGTACACAATACTGCTGTCCCGGCCCCGGAGGCGCTTCCCAGAAGCCGGTTTAAAAGCTGGAGGCTCATCCGGTCCATCCACTGGACATCGTCAAAGGCCAGCAGGACCCGGAAGCGGCGGGTAAGGCCGGAAAACAGTTCCATGATCTCCCGCTCGATCATGGAATAGGTGAGACGGCGGCTGTCGGGCCCTCCGGCGTTTTCCAGCTTAAGGATCATGGACAGGCGCTCCTCATCCCCGGTCTTTAAAAATCCCGGGCCTCCGTTTTCCTGGATCTGGCGCAGCTCCTGTAAAATATCGCTCCAGGGGTTCAGGAAAAAATCCGTTCCCTGACGGTAGCAGGAGCTTTTTAAGGTCACCATCTGCCTGGAGGCGGCCAGCCGGAGGCTGTTTTCCAGAAACGCCGTTTTTCCGACTCCCTCCTCTCCCACCACCACCAGGCAGTTCACCGGATCGGAGGGATCCCATTCCAGAAATTCACTGACAGAAAATAATTCCTTTTTCCTCCCCACAAAGGGCAGGTCCGCCGGGCCTCCCACGGCCTTCATATGCTCCTTCACATGGAACACCCGCTGGAACAGCTCCCGGATCTTCCGGGACGGCTCCACCCCCATCTCCTCCTTCAGGCACTTTTCCAGGTCATAGTACAGGCGGATGGCCATGATATAATCGCCATGTTCTGCATAAATGCTCATCAGCTCATAATAGATCTCTTCATCATATGGATCCTCTTTTATAAGAAGGGAGCCGTATTTCTGGACCGCCTCCATGTCTCCCTTCTCTCTGGCCTCCCGGAATTTCCCAGAGGCATTTTTTACAGACTCCTCGCTCTGCATGGCCCGGATCCCGCCGACCCACTCTTCAAATTCCAGACATTTTTTTATGTAAAAATATTCCAGGAACGGCTTCTGCTCTCCCAGATGGCCCTTTTTTACATGATCCCAGTCAATGGACACGGGACAGGCCGGATTCAGGGCGATCCCCGTATGGCCCGCAGTCAGGATAATGTCCTTATCCAGCTTTTTCCGTACCTGGTAGATGGCGTCCCGGAGCTTTTTCCTTCCGCTGGCCTCGTCCTCATCCCCCCATAAAAGACAGATGGCCTCCTCTCTGGTGATCTGCTTTTTCACACAGAGATAATAAAGAAAGCCCTCCACCTTTTTATATGGAAAGCCCACCGGTTCCCCGTCTGCCAGGATGGCCGGAGTCCCGAACAGGCGTATTTCAATTTTTTTCACCGTATCCCCTCACTTTCGCTTGCAGCTGTACTGCCGCAGTTCCCTCACGGATGCTGGTTTCTTCTGCCTTTAAGTATACAAAACGTCCAAAAAACTGTCAACTATTCCAGCTTATTGACGTTTTTTTGACTCTCTGGTGATATACTCTAAGTAACTGAATAGTTCCGCAGATTTTAGAAAGACTAAGACGTTTCTGTTATAAAGAGAAAGGATGAGAATGCATATGACCAACAAAGAAATCGGCGCTGCCATGACCATCAAGCTGGATCCGGTGCTTCCGGAGTATCCTGTATTTAAGGAAGGGATCCGCCGTGCCCCCATGCGCGACCTGACCCTCTCCGACCATGAAAAGAAGCTGGCAGTGAAAAACGCCCTCCGCTATGTGCCCGAGGAGCTCCACGAGGCTCTGGCCCCCGAATTTATGGAAGAGCTCCTGACCCGCGGCCGGATCTACGGATACCGTTTTATGCCAAAGGAAAGGATCTACGGAAAGCCCATCGACGAATATAAGGGAAACTGCGTCCAGGGCAAGGCCTTCCAGGTAATGATCGACAACAACTTAAACCATGATGTGGCCCTTTATCCTTATGAGCTTGTGACCTACGGCGAGACCGGACAGGTATGCCAGAACTGGATGCAGTACCAGCTCCTGAAAAAATATCTGGAGGTCCTCACCGACGAGCAGACCCTTGTGGTGATGTCCGGCCATCCCCTGGGCCTTTTCCACTCCCATAAACAGGCCCCCAGAGTGGTCATCACCAACGGCCTTATGGTGGGCGAGGGCGATAATCCGGAGACCTGGGCAAAGGCAACGGCCATGGGCTGCTCCTCCTACGGCCAGATGACAGCCGGAGGCTGGATGTACATTGGCCCCCAGGGCATCGTCCACGGTACCTTCAATACCATCTTAAACGCAGGCCGTAAGTTCTTAGGCGTTCCCGCAGAAGGAAACCTGGCCGGCCACTTATTCGTCACCAGCGGACTGGGCGGCATGAGCGGCGCACAGCCCAAGGCCATCGAGATCGCCGGAGGCGTGGGCATCATCGCCGAGGTGGATTCCTCCCGGATCGAGACCCGCCACAGCCAGGGCTGGGTAAAAATGATCTGCGAGTCTCCGGAGGAGGCCTTCCGTACAGCCCGGACCTATATGGACAGGAAAGAGCCCATGTCCATCGCCTTCCACGGAAATATCGTGGACCTGCTGGAATATGCTGTAAACAACAACATCCATATCGACCTGCTCTCCGACCAGACCTCCTGTCACGTTCCCTACGACGGCGGCTACTGCCCCCAGGGCCTGACCTTTGAGGAAAGAACTGAGATGCTGGACCATGACCATGAAAAATTCTGTGAGCTGGTCAACCGTTCCCTGACCACCCACTTCCATATGATCCGGACTCTGGTGGAAAGAGGCTCCTATTTCTTTGATTACGGCAACGCCTTCATGAAGGCTGTATTTGACGCCGGAAACAAGGAGATCTCCAAAAACGGCGTGGACACCTCCGAGGGCTTCATCTTCCCGTCCTATGTGGAGGACATCCTGGGACCGGAGTTATTCGACTACGGCTACGGCCCGTTCCGCTGGTGCTGCCTGTCCGGAAAGCATGAGGACCTTATTAAGACCGACCATGCGGCCATGGAGATCATCGATCCCAACCGCCGCTTCCAGGACCGGGACAACTGGATCTGGATCCGTGATGCTGAAAAGAACCAGCTGGTGGTGGGGACCCAGTGCCGGATCCTCTACCAGGACGCTCTGGGAAGACGCGACATCGCTTTAAAATTCAATGAAATGGTAAGAAATGGAGAGATCGGACCGGTGATGCTGGGCCGCGACCACCACGATACCGGCGGAACGGATTCCCCGTACCGCGAGACCTCCAATATCTATGACGGCTCCAACTTCACGGCCGACATGGCGACCCACTGCTATGCAGGAAACGCAGCCCGCGGCATGACCCTTGTGGCTCTCCACAACGGCGGCGGCACCGGCATCGGAAAGGCCATCAACGGCGGCTTCGGCCTTGTCTTAGACGGCTCCGAGCTCACGGACCAGATCATCCGCGAAGCCATCCCGTGGGATACCATGGTGGGCGTTTCCAGAAGAAGCTGGGCAAGAAACGAGCACTCCATTGCGACCGTTGCCGAATATAATAAGAAATTTGCCGGCTCTGACGCCATCACGATGCCCTATATCGCCGACGATGAGCTGATCGAGCGCGTATTTAACAACACATGTAAATAAGCATACTGCCCCGGCCTGAGCAGCCTTCTGCCCAGGCCGGAACCGCCTGGAAACGCATCCGGCGGTTCCTTTGCATAGAAAGTAGGAGACTATATGAAAAAACTTTATATCCGCCGCGCCTCCGAGCTGGTGACCTGCCGGGGCTCCGCTCCCAAAAAAGGCGCGGAAATGGCCGATATCGGTCTTATAAAAAACGGAGGCGTTCTGATCCATGATGACCGGATCTTTGCCGTCGGCACCACCGAGGAGCTGGATCTCCTGGCAGGCTTTGAAGAGGGCTCCGGTCAGGTTGACGCATGTACGGAAACTGCCTCTGGCTATACGGTCCTGGACGCCTCCGGAAAGACCGTTCTTCCTGGCTTCGTGGATTCCCACACCCACTTTATCTTCGGCGGCTACCGGGCCGAGGAGTTTTCCTGGCGCTTAAAGGGCGACACCTATATGTCCATCATGGAGCGGGGAGGCGGCATCAACGCCACCGTCGGCCCCACCAGGGACGCCTCCATCCAGGAGCTGGTTTCTGTCGGAAGAGAACGGGTGAACCGGATGCTGGAGTTCGGCGTGACCACCGTTGAGGGAAAAAGCGGCTACGGCATGGACCGGAATACGGAATTAAAGCAGCTCCGGGCCATGAAGGAGCTGGACGCCTCCCATCCGGTGGATATCGTGACTACCTTCCTGGGCCCCCACAGCGTCCTGCCCCAGTATAAGGGAAAGGAGCGGGAATTCATCGATATGCTCTTACAGGACGTAATGCCTGTGGTCAAGGAGGAGGGACTGGCAGAGTTTGCCGATATCTTCTGCGAAAAGGGCGTGTTCGGCATTGAAGATTCTGAATACTATCTGACCAGGGCAAAGGAAATGGGCTTCAAGCTGAAGGTCCATGCCGATGAAATGAACTCTCTGGGAGGCGCAGAGCTGGCCGCCCGCACAGGCGCGTATTCCGCTGACCACCTTTTAAAGGCCTCCGACGAGGGAATCCGCCAGATGGCAAAGGCGGGCGTCATCAGTACGCTGCTGCCGGCCACCGCTTTCTGCTTAAAAGAGCCCTTCGCCCCGGCGAGAAAGATGATCGATTCCGGCTGTGCCGTGGCCCTGGCTTCGGATCTGAACCCCGGAAGCTGCTTTACCAACAGCATCCCCCTTCTCATAGCCCTGGGCTGCATCTATATGAATATGTCCATTGAGGAGGTGATCACTGCCCTCACCATCAACGGGGCCGCAGCCCTTGGGCGCTCTGATTCCATCGGAAGCCTGGAAAAGGGCAAAAAAGCCGATGTGGTCATCTTAAAATACCCGTCCATCCACTTTATGCCCTACCATACGGGGATCAACCTGGTGGAGACTGTCATAAAGAATGGAGACGTGGCCTACCAGAAGGAATGGGAAAGGCTCCCGGAATTGAAAAGAGAAAATTAACGGAAATGATTGAAATAACTGAATTTATTAAAAAATATATGGCTGCCCTGGATCAGGCCTTTCCGGACCGCGTCTGGTTTGCCGGACTCCAGGGGAGCTACGGCCGCGAGGAGGCCACAGAAGCCAGCGACATTGATATGGTGGGAATCCTGGACCAGCTCTCCGCCAGCGATATCCATACCTATGACGCCATGCTGGATACCCTTCCCTGCCGGGAGCTTATCTGCGGCTTCCTGTCCGGAAGACAGGAGCTGGAAAACTGGGAGCCCTCGGAGCTTTTCCAGTTCTGCCGCGACACCACCCCCATAAGAGGAAGCCTGGACCAGGTGCTCTCCTCTGTCACCAGCGCCGATATAGCCCGGGCCATAAAGTCCGGCGCCTGCGGTGTCTACCACGGCTGTGTCCACAATATGCTCTATGAAAAAAGCGAGGATATTTTAAAGGGACTCTATAAATCTGCCTCCTTTGTCCTCCAGGCGGTCCACTTCCAGAGGACCGGAGTTTATGTACGGCATATGGCGGATCTGGTATCTGTCCTGCCCCCAGAGGAAAGCGCCGTTCTCCAGACCTTTATGGAACTGAAGGGAGGAAGACCGGTTGCCTTTGATGCCATGTCGGAGCAGCTTTTTTCCTGGGCAGGGAAATGGGCGGGGGCGCCCAGATAAAACAGAGAGCCAGCCCCGGCAAACGCCGCTGTGGGGCTGGCTCCAGAAGCCTTTTTCTTCTATATTCTGTTCTTACAGATATTTCTTCAGCACATCCACCTTGTCTAACTTCTCCCACGGCAGATCCACATCGGTCCTTCCGAAATGGCCGTAAGCCGCAGTCTGCTTGTAGATGGGGCGGCGGAGATCTAACATCTTAATGATCCCGGCCGGGCGGAGGTCAAAGTGTTCGCGGATGATCTCCACGAGCCTGTCATCGGAAAGCTTTCCAGTTCCAAAGGTATCCACCTCGATGGAAGTGGGATGGGCCACGCCAATGGCGTAGGAAAGCTGGACCTCACACTTATCGGCAAGTCCGGCAGCAACCATGTTCTTGGCCACATAACGGGCCGCATAAGCTGCGGAACGGTCCACCTTGGTGCAGTCCTTACCGGAGAATGCGCCGCCGCCGTGACGGGCATATCCGCCGTAGGTGTCAACAATGATCTTTCTTCCAGTCAGTCCGCTGTCGCCGTGGGGTCCTCCGATCACGAAACGGCCTGTGGGATTGATATAAAACTTCGTGTTTTCGTCCACCATTCCTGCCGGAAGCACCGGATCGAACACATACTTCCGGATGTCCTCATGGATCTGCTCCTGGGTCACAGCATCATCGTGCTGGGTGGATAAAACAACGGCGTCCAGACGGTACGGCTTTCCGTTTTCGTCGTACTCCACCGTCACCTGGCTCTTTCCGTCGGGTCTTAAATATTTAAGTGTGCCGTCCTTTCTCACCTTGGTAAGCTGCCTTGTCAGCTTATGGGCCAGGGAGATCGGATAGGGCATATATTCCTCTGTCTCGTTGCTGGCAAAGCCGAACATCATACCCTGGTCTCCGGCGCCGATGGCATCCAGCTCATCCTCGGTCATGGTCTTCTCTCTGGCTTCCAGGGCTTTGTTTACGCCCATGGCAATATCCGTGGACTGCTCGTCGATGGCGACCACAACGCCGCAGGTATCGCAGTCGAAGCCGTATTTGGCCCGGTCATAGCCGATCTCGCGGACCGTCTCGCGGACGATCTTCTGGATGTCCACATATGCGTTGGTGGTGATCTCACCCATGACCATCACAAGGCCTGTGGTGGCGCAGGTCTCACATGCCACACGGCTCATGGGGTCCTTCTCCATCAGTGCGTCCAGGATCGCATCAGAGATCGCGTCGCACATTTTATCCGAATGTCCCTCTGTTACGGACTCAGATGTAAAAAGTCTCTTTTCCATTTTTTCTCCTCTCTGGTTTCAGGGGCGCGCAGGGCACGCCGGCACTGTCTGCCAGCTCCTCTTTCCGTATCCCGCGCATAAAAAAAGTCCGCTCACATTCATAAGCGGACTTGACAAAGCTACTCCATCAAATCCTCTTATTGCTCGATTTCTCGCTCAGGCTGGCACCTTCCTGCCCTCTCGCACCGCGATTAACAGGGGTTGCCGTGACTTCACAGGTCCTATGTACCTCCATCACTCTGAATAAGGGATAAAACTGAATATTCTACGAACTTTTTTATTTTGTTTTCCGGCAGCCAGGAGCCGCCGTTGAGTTACAGCCAATATACTAGCCGATTCCTTTCCAAATGTCAATAGGAAATTTGAAATTTACGCGGAACCTGTCTAGCCCACCCGGAGCTTAAACTTCTGGGCTTCCTTCTCAGAATCCACCCGCTCGATGCATGCGCCCAGGGAGCGGAGCTTCTCTTCAAAGTTTTCGTAGCCCCGTTCAATGTAGCCGATCTCGTCCACCACCGTATAGCCCTCGGCGGCCAGTCCGGCCAGTACCAGGGCCGCTCCGGCTCTGAGATCGGGAGCCACCACCTGTGCGCCGGTGAACATGCTGACGCCGTCCACAATGGCCACAGAGCCTTCAACCTTGATGTTTGCTCCCATGCGGGACAGCTCATCCACGTATTTGAAGCGGTTTTCAAAAATACTCTCTGTCACCACACTGGTTCCGTCAGCCAGAGCCAGGGCCACAGTCATCTGGGGCTGCATATCTGTTGGGAAACCGGGATACGGCAGGGTCTTAAAATTCATATGGCGCTGCTTCGGTTTTCCCACCACACGGATCTCTTCGTCAAACTCCACCACCTCGCAGCCCATCTCCATGAGCTTTGCGGAAATAGCCTCCAGGTGCTTGGGGATCACGTTCTTCACCGTGATGTCTCCGCGGGTCACTGCGGCCGCGCACATAAAGGTCCCGGCCTCGATCTGGTCGGGGATGATGGAGTATGTGGTTCCATGGAGATGCCGCACGCCGCGGATCCGGATCACATCCGTACCGGCTCCCTTGATGTTGGCGCCCATGCTGTTTAAAAAGTTGGCCACGTCCACCACATGGGGCTCCTTGGCCACATTCTCTAAGATCGTTTCTCCCTCAGCCATGGTGGCGGCCATCATGATGTTGATGGTAGCGCCCACGGAAACCACATCCAGGTAGATATGGCTGGCCACCAGGTCGATGGCATGGGCGATCACTGCCCCGCGCATGATGGATACGTCAGAGCCCAGGGCACGGAAGCCCTTTAAATGCTGGTCAATGGGTCTGCTTCCGATGGTGCAACCGCCGGGAAGCGGAACCTCCGCGCTCTTATACTTTCCAAGAAGTGCACCAATGAAGTAATAGGATGCGCGGATCTTGCGCATATGCTCATCTTCCACGGTCACTGCGTGGATATCCCTGGCATTGATCCGTACTGTGTGCCTGTCGGGCCGCTCCACCTTAGCGCCCAGGTGCCGGATCGCATCCAGCAGTGCGTTGATATCGCTTACATCCGGCAGGTTCTCGATCACCACATCCTCATCGGTCATGATGGACGCCGCCAGGATCCCCAGAGCCGCATTTTTTGCTCCGCTGATGGTCACGTCTCCCACCAGGGGGTTGCCGCCCTTCATAATATATTGTTCCATTCTGCACCTCTATATCCGCTGTACCGCCTTCCGGAAGCGCCGGAAAGCGGTCTGATTTCTATAATTCCCGCAAACACTCTCATTTGCTTATACTTCGACTAGTAAATTATAGCATAGATTCGGGATTTGTAAAGTAGGGATTTTCCTTTGCCGGATCAGAGCGGAAGGCAGCAGATATAGTCGCTGCCAAGGCTTTCAAACCGGGCTCTGGCCTCCTCCATGGGAATGGTCATACTCTGGGCTGCGGACGGATCCCAGATCCGGACATGGGTCTGGTCATAGCCGGTCAGGTACAGAAAGCTTCCTTCCCCGGTATACAAGAGCACTGGCTGGTTCCGGCAGACGAAAAACAGCGCTGCATTTAAGGAGCTCCCCGAGGCGTCCAGAAGAAGGGCGTCGCCCTCCCTCCGGCTGGTTCCCGTAAACTCCGTTCTGTAACGGTCCAGCTTCCGGGTGGCGGTATTCAGATCCCGGATGAAATAGGAGCCCGGACGGCTGGCCCTCTCCCACACCAGATCGTGCTTTCCAAAGGTCACGAAGCCCATGGGATCATACGCTGCGTCAGCCGCATCGGCAAAGCTGGAATAGATCCCAATGAGCCGTCCACGGCCATAAGCGTAAAACTTTTCCTCCACGCCAGAGGCCTGAGCCTCCATATGGATCTCATTATTCTCCTCCCGCACCGTTTTTTTCGGGGAAATGGTCCGGATCTTCTGGGAAGCGGAAATATCCTGGCCCAGCTGCACAAAATAAACCCGTCCCTTCACATCCGACGCATACCAGCCGATATCGTCCATCTTTCCAGGAAGGACCTTTGCGTTGCACACCAGGGTCTCCTCCTCGGCCTCTCCGAAAAAGCCGCCGTCCCGGTCGGACACCAGCTCCAGGTGGATCCGGCTTTCGTCCACGGCCACGTCCCGGATGTACTTTCCGCTCTTTTCGTAGTGCATGGCGCTGGCCATGTTCTGGTCGATGATATCCAGGGATTTCAGATATAAGCCCATGGTGCGCCCGTTGGATATGATATGATCCCCATATTCTCCGATCCCGTACACGCAGTCGCTTCCCACAAAGCCCAGGATCCTGTACGCATCGCTCTTTCCGTCTCCGATCTGGGTCTTGTCTCCTGTATCCAGGTCCATGATATGGAGCATCCTGGAATCATAGATCCCCGTATCCTCCTGCCAGGCCAGCCGGGACCCATCGGAGCTGACCGCAAACCGTTCCTCATCCAGCCCTGAAGCCACCACCACATACTCGTGGCTGTTCAGATCGATCCCATAAACGCTTCCGCCCATATACATGTAAAAAATACCGTTCTGTCCCTTATGGGCCAGGCGGGCCAGATCCAGCCGGAGCTCGCTGTACGGCTCGGCGGCCGGAAGGAAGAACTGTTCCGTCAGCGTATTGGATTCTGCCTCATAACGGTAATAGGAAACGCCTGTGTATCCCTCTCTGCCGCCCCGGTTCATATAGCCGTAGACCAGGAAATCCACAGCCCCCCCGTCGGACACCTCCAGGATCTCCACCCCGTGGCGGTCCTGGAGGGCCCGGAGGTCGTCCGTGTTCCAGCCTCCGAAGGCAAAAATGCAGATGCTGTCTCCCTCCTCCCGGTCATAGGCCCACAGCTCCCGGTTGGTCACAAAGGCCGTATACCGGCCGCTTTCGCTTTTCTTTGCGTACAGCCCGGCTCCATCGGAGATCCCCAGAAGAATGCGCTTTCCTGAGAAAAGCTCCCGGCTGCCGGAAAAGAGCTGGTTCATGGTCCTTTCATAATCCATCATATAGATTCGCTGGCTGCTCCACTTTAAAGTGAAGTTCTCCGTCACCCCATAGACCTCTGTCTCCCCGCCGTCCGCTCCTCCGGCTCCGCCGTCTGCCTCCCTGGTCACATAGTATTCCAGCTCGATATTAGCCAGATCACCGGAAAGCTCCTTAAGGGACGCAAAGACCGTTTCTCCCCGGGACACGCCCAGGCTTCCCCAGGTCATCTGGGTAAAGCTGTTTTTCAGGGTGACCGTTCCGAAGCTGGAATTATCCGCGCTGGGCGTCGACTCCATATAGGTGGTCAGCTCCTGGGCCGAATCATAGTGGAAGGTCTTCTGGGAAAAGTCCTCCGCCAGGGCCAGCATCTGGGCTGCATGATCATTGTCCGTCTCCAGGATCCGGGCGTAGTACCAGGCGCTGGTCCCATCCGAAAGGACCGCCTGGATCCCCAGCTGATACTGGGTCTCCGGCTCCAGAAGGTTCTGGACTGGCAGAACTGCGTTTATCTGACCGTTTTCCTCGGTCCAGTCCGTGACCATGGTGCGCTCCACCAGATGGGTCATGTCCATGGTCCGGATCTCATACTGCAGTGTCTTTATTTCATCTCCATACTGGATCCGGATGGGAAGCCTGCGGTCCTCCGGCAGCACCAGGAGGCTGTCACGTTCTGCTGTGACAGCCAGCTCCTCCCGGTGGCCGAATAACGGCGCCAGCTCCCGTCCCAGAGCCGTGGGATATACCACCGGAAGCTCTGCCTCGCCCATGGCTGTATACACGACGCCTGTTTTATTCTCTTCCTTCCGGCCCAGGGGCCAGACAAAATAAATGATGGCTGCCGCCACAAAGATCAGCGCCAGCACTGCAATTTTTTTTCCTGTTTTCATTCAGTTCTCTTCCTGTCTGCCTTTTCTTCCGGACGGCGTATCCTGTACGCCGGTCCTTTAACTGATCGCCCGCCGCCGTAAGATCTCCTGGAGGGTCAGAAGCCAGACCAGATCCTGGTCTGGGTCCTCCCCCTGTTCCCGCATCTTTTCGAGGATCCGGTTCCGGATCCCCAGCAGCAGTACCCGGTCCGGGTATTCATCATAAATGGGGCTTCCCGGGTGATCGTACCGGTCACAGCACGCCTCCACAAAGCTCTGGCAGCGTCTGACGGACCGGGGATACAGCCCCTTAAAATATTCCGGATCCCGGAAACGGCGTTTTTCCAGAGCCGCGCTCCGGCGTCCCGCCTGTTCCTCTCTCCGGTACAGCATGTATGGCATCAGATCCCCACTCCGCTCCATGGCATGGAGGGCCTGGGGATAGCCGCGATAGATCCTTTCCATAAAAGTTCCCGCTCCTTTTCCTGTAAATCCCTTTGGGATCATAATATGCAGGAAGGAGCGGGAAGCGCACTTCAATATTTAAAACAGCTTCTCCGGGTAAACGCCTTCATCCACCAGCCTGCGGATCGAGGCCACCACCGCCGGTTTATCTTCTTTATATGTGACTCCGAACCATTTATCCCGTGTTTCCAGTACGCGGACTCTGGCCTTTCCGGTACGGATGCACTGGTCGATCATGGCCGGGAGCAGATACTCGGCCTTTACGTCACCCTCCTTCACATTTCCCAGGAACTCCGGAAAGCCCTTTTCCAGCTCCTTTAAAAAACCCATGGGCAGACCGAACATATTCATGGAAACGTGCTGTCCGGCTTCCACAGTCACCGGATTTCCGTCGTTGTCAGACGCATGCATTCCATCTGCGTCCTGGTAAATATCGTAGGTCTCCGTCACCTTGGCAAGGCACCCGTTTTCATCCACTGTGGCCACGCCCCTGGTAACACCTCCGTTCTCACTTAAAGTATTGGACAAAATAAAGCCCGCCATACACATATCGTAGCAGTCTCCGTCCTCGTCCATCTCGTTTACCATATAGTCATGGATCTTTTTAAATCCTTCTTTTCCATAATAGTCGTCGGCATTGATCACCAGGAAGGGCTCGTGGATCACGTTTCTGGCTGCCAGAACGGCCTGTCCCGTTCCCCAGGGCTTTTTCCGGCCCTCCGGCACTGTAAATCCCTCCGGCAGGTCATCCATCTCCTGGAATGCATATTCCACCGGAGCCACCTTTTCGATCCGGTTTCCGATGATCTCCTTAAAATCCTTTTCCAGATCCTTTCTGATGATGAAAATGATCTTATTAAAACCGGCCTCCAGGGCGTCGTGGATGGAATAATCCATGATGATCTCGCCGTTGGGCCCCACCGGCTCCAGCTGTTTGATCCCGCCGCCGAACCGGCTTCCGATCCCGGCCGCCATGATAACAAGGGACGTCTGCTTCATTTTCGTATCCTCCTCGCAAAATCTTGATTTTATCATACCACAACCCACAGGGCTTTTCAATTCGTGACTTCTTAAGAAATTGTGAATAGTTTTCATGTAAAAATGGGCTGCTGCAAAAGAGAGGTTCAAAACCTTCTCTTTTACAGCAGCCCCAGGGCATCCTGATCTTACAGCATTTCCAGGAAGGCCGCAACACGGGTCTCGATCTGGCCGCTGTCTGTGGTGGAATAATCGGTCTCCAGCTTCAGATACGGAACGCCCAGCTCGTCCTCAACCACCCGGCGGGTCTTGTGAGATTCCACGTTAAAGGTATGGCAGGCCTGGAGGATCACCTCGATCACGCCGTCTACCTTATATTTCTCGATCATTTTCTTTGTATTTTCCAGACGGTCGTCGTTGGGCGTCATAACGGAGCAGTGGATGGAAAGATACCGGTCAGAAATGGCACGTAAAATATCGTCTGCGTTCTCGTCGATCATCATGCTCCTGGTACGTTCGCCGGAGCAGTCGTCCAGGCAGACAATGACTCCGCCGTTGTCCTCGATCACCATCCCCACCTTCTGGATCACACCGCCGGTGGGACAGCCTGTGATCAGGATCCTCTTTGCGAAGGCGGGCACAGGACGCTCCCCTCTTTCATAAGCGGCTTTAGCCTCGTTCACCAGCTCTTTGATATTGGAGATCTGCTGCTGCAGGTCGAAGGTAAAGGTACCCTTCTGAAGCGCCAGCATCATCTCTGTGCCGCGCATGGGCGGAGGGCAGAGGGCCTGGAGCTCATACATTTCGCAGAGGGCCTTTCTCTGCTCGTTGCGTACCCGCACGGCCCGTCTCAGATCCTCGTCTGTAATGGTGATGCCAAACTTTTCTTCCAGTTTTTTCTTTAAAAGACATACTTCCTCATACCAGATATCCCTGGCATACGGGCGGTCCTGTCCCTGGGGAAGCTGCATCACATACGTTTCTTTGATCTCGTTCAGAAGCTCATACATCTTTTTCTTTCCGTCACAGGTGGTCTCACCGATGATGATATCAGAAAAATATGTATACGGACATTTTTCCGTCACAGCAAAGCCGTAGGTTCCCTTGATCAGCGGACACAGGTTTTTGGGGAGCACCTTTTCTGCATCCGGGATCGTCTCGTTGCTGGTCCCGCAAAGGCCGATGGCCGCAATATTTCCAGCGTCCAGCAGCTCCTGGGGCGTATAGGAGCAGAGACAGCCCGCTAATTTTCCGCCGTTTTCCTTAAATTCCTTGGCTGCCAGGAAGCCGTTTTTTCTGGCATCTACAAATTCATCAAATAATTTGGGCAGATCACGATTCATTCTGATGTTTCCTTTCTCTATACGGCAGCCGTAAGCGCTGCTCCGATGGCCCCGGCGTATCTGGCCAGGGGTACGCTTTCCACCGGCGCATGGAGCGCAAGGGAAAGGCGTTCTAAAATATAGGGATCCTCACAGAGCCCGCCGGTGAGGAAATACTGATCCCCCTCCACCTGGGAGATCAGCTGCACCACCTTGGTGACCACCGATTCGATGACGCCGTAAGCGATATCTTCCCTGGGAGTTCCCTTTCCGATGAGGCTGATGACCTCCGATTCTGCAAACACGGTACACATGGAGCTGATGGTAATGGGATTTCCCCGGGATGCCAGGTCTGAAAGCTCCTCCATGGTCAGTCCCAGACGGTTGGTCATGACCTCCAGGAACTTCCCGGTACCCGCAGAGCACTTATCGTTCATGATGAACTTCATGACACGGCCGTTTTTCAAGGCGATCCCCTTGGTATCCTGGCCTCCGATGTCGATGACCGTCCCATTCCTTCCGAACAGATGCCAGGCTCCCTTTCCGTGGCAGGTGATCTCTGTTACAGATTTATCGGCATAGGGGACCGATATCCGTCCGTAGCCCGTAGCCACATAGGCGGCGTTATCCTTGTGGATCCCGTCCTTCTCCAGCATCTGGTAGATATCCTCCGCCGTTTTCCTGCTGCTGAAGCCTGTATTTAAAAGGTAGGTCTTCACGACCTCCCCATCCTTTATGACTGCTGTTTTGGCCGCACTGGACCCGATATCGATTCCCACCTGATACATGATACTCTCCTGTTATTCCTTACTGCTTGATGATCTTATCTGCGTTGGCAAGCTTTTCCACAATGGTGTACATATTGGTCACGCTTCCCACCGCCAGCTTGTCTTTCAGATTATAATAATCCAGACATGTTCCGCATGTAAGGATCTCCACGCCCTGGGCTTCCATATTCTTTAAATCATCCAGAGACGGAGAGCCCTCGGTCGTGATGGTTGCGCCGCCGTTGTAGAAAAGGATGGTGCTGGGAAGCTCGTCTAACTGGGAAAGAGCAAAGATAAAGCCCTTCATCAGGACCTTGCCCAGCTCGTCGTTTCCATGTCCCATGCGCTCGGAAGCGATGGCTACTACGGTGTTTTTTCTTCTGTCCACGCCGCAGGAAGCCTCCTCCTCGGCTCCGTTCTCCTCCAGGGGCTTGTCCAGGGTGATCTTCACGATGAACAGCTTTTCTTCCTTCTTCTCTGCAAAGGACTTTAAGCCCTTGCTGGATGCCAGACGGGTCAGGTTCTGGACGGCGATCTCATTATCTACATGAACCTCAACGGTTCCAGCCTCTGTCATTGCCTTTAATGCCTTTGTGGCTTTCACTACCGGGATCGGGCACTGGTCTCCCACTGCATTTACGACTACATTTGCCATGATCAAATCCTCCTGCTTGTATTTTTCGCCCAATAAGCTGCCCTTTATTTTATCGTTGTTTCAGCAGTCTTGTCAAATAGCATATTTCAATACATATACCGGTTGTAAATATGTTTATCTATACGGTTGCTTTTTAAAAATCCAGGTGTTATGATGAAATCATGATCAATTAGGAGGTTTTTACAAATGGCAAAAGAACTGCCCCTTACTCAGATGACCACCGCGTCCGGCTGAGCAGCCAAACTGGGACCGGGTGTCCTTACAGAAATACTGGAAGATCTTCCAAACGTTTATAATCCCCGCCTTCTGGTGGGTTTTGATACCAGCGACGACGCATGTGTCTACAAGATCACCGACGATGTGGCCGCCATCCATACTGTGGATTTCTTTACGCCCATCGTGGACGATCCCTACCAGTTCGGACAGATCGCCGCAGCCAACGCTTTGAGCGACGTGTACGCCATGGGCGGACAGCCGGCGGTGGCAATGAACTTATTATGTGTTCCCAACTGTCTTTCCAAGGAAACGATCCGGCAGATCTTAAAGGGCGGCCACGATAAGGCCGTGGAAGCCGGCTGCACCATCGCCGGCGGCCACACGATCCAGGATCCGGAGCCCAAATACGGTCTCTGCGTCACTGGGTACGTGCATCCCGATAAGATCCTTAAAAATGTCGGCGCACAGCCTGGGGATCTTTTAGTGATCACCAAGCCCCTGGGAACCGGCGTCCTGACCACAGGAGCCAAGGCAGACCTGGTATCAAAAGAGGATTATGACGCCATGACCTGTTCCATGGCCACTCTGAACGCCAGGGCAGCTGAAGCAGCCCAGACCTTCCCGGATGTCCATGCCTGCACCGATATCACAGGCTTTGGTCTTCTGGGACATGCCTATGAGATGGCAGAGGGAAGCGACAGCACCTTAAAGCTCTTCAGCAAAAAGCTTCCGCTGCTCCACGGAGCCAGAGAGCTGGCGGAAATGGGCATCATCCCTGCCGGAGCCTACCGGAATATGGATTATGTGAAGCCCCATTTACGGATCATGGATTCTGCCGAGCAGTGCCTGGTGGATCTGATCGCAGACCCCCAGACCTCCGGAGGCCTTCTGGTGGCCCTTCCCGGCGACCAGGCCATGGAGCTCTGCAAAAAGCTGACCGCCCAGGGCATCACCGGAGCCATCATCGGCGAGGTGGTGGAAAAGACGGATGTGGATCTGATCATTGAGTAAACGTTTATAATCTGGAATTTTGGAACTCATCTAAAATTCCGGATTTTTTTTATGTTCATAAGGCCGGAAAAATGATATAATCTCTGTAAAAACAGACAGGAGGGATACTATGACAGAAGAATTTACGATCCATGAGATCTCCCTGGGATTTCCCCACGATAAAGAGATGCTGGTCCGTTTTTTATCGGACCATGAGCTGGTTTTTGAAGATGACATCGAAACTGCCTTCGGCGTTTTTGACCAGGACGAGACTCTGCTGGGCTGCGGCTGCTGCGCCGGAAACCTTTTAAAATGCTTTGCCGTGGACGAGGCCCTAAGAGGTCAGAACGCCCTGGGAAGCCTGGTATCCAGACTGGTGGAAAACCGGTTTGAAGCTGGCCACTATGATCTTTTCGTCATCACCAGGCCAAAAAACAAGGTTCTTTTCACATCCTGCGGCTTTTATCCCCTGGCTGAGACCCAGTCGGTGCTGATGCTGGAAAACAGGAAAAACGGGCTGGAGCGTTTTTACTCTGCATTCCTCCCGGAATCCCTTGAAAACCATGGAAACACCCTGACCGGAGGCGTGGGCTGCATCGTCATGAACTGCAATCCCTTTACCAAAGGCCATCTGGCTCTGATCACCTATGCCGCCTCCCGGTGCAGCCTGCTCCACATTTTTGTGGTGGAGGAGGACCGTTCCCTCTTCCCCTTTGAGGTGCGGATGCGTCTGGTAAAGGAAGGAACGGCCCACCTTCCCAATGTGAAGGTCCATCCCTCTGGCCCATATATGATCTCCTCCGCTACCTTCCCCACCTATTTCCTGAAAAAAGGCGAGGATGCAGCCAGGATCCAGAGCGAGCTGGACATCACTCTGTTCGCCTCCCGGATCGCCCCCTTGTTCCATATCACCAAGCGGTTTGCCGGAGAGGAGCCTCTGGATCCGGTGACAAGAGATTATAACGAGGCCATGATCCGGCTTCTGCCCCAGTACAGCATTTCCTTTATAAAGATCGCCCGGACCACGGCGGAGACCCCCGAGGGAAAGCCAGAGGTGATCAGCGCCTCCAGAGTCCGGAAGTTGCTGGCTGAAACCGGCGTTACAGAGGAGGTCTTACAGCTTGTGCCGCCGTGTACGGCCCAGTATCTGAAAAACGAATTTGGAGCGCGCCCATGAAATTAAACCAGATCTTCTGCGGCTCTCCGGCGTCCCTGACAGAGATCCTGGACGCCCGGAGCCGCCGGGCCGGGAAACAGAAAATCCTTTTAAACACACCGGGGGCCCGCTGCCTCATCAGCTTTTCCTTAAATATCCCTGGAGAGATCAAGTGTTTTCCCATGGCCATCCGGGCTTTCGAGAAAGGTTTCCGGGAGATCCGGGCCGCCGTTTCCGGCCAGGACCTCCTCTCTTTTGAGGAATCCAGGGAAAACACAGGGCCGGAGGCCTTTTTCCTTCTGGCTGCCGATGCCCCGGAAATAAAGAGGAAAATGGCCTCCATCGAAGAAAACCACGGACTGGGACGGCTCTTTGACATAGACGTCCTGGGACCGGATTCCGTTCCCTTAAGCCGCTCTGTTCTTGGCCTTCCGCCCCGTTCCTGCCTGATCTGCGGCGAAAATGCAAAGGCATGCGCCAGGAACCGCACCCATTCCATGGAGCTGGTACGGTGGAGGACTGCCCAGATCCTCAACGACTATTTTAAGGAACAGTCTGCCGACCAGGCAGCGGCGGCAGCCGTCCGCGCCCTGCTCTATGAGGTATCGGCTACGCCAAAGCCCGGCCTGGTGGACCGGAATAACTCCGGTTCCCACCAGGACATGGACTTTTTCACCTTTGTGGACAGCAGCTCCGCCCTGATCCCCTGGTTTCGGGATTTTTTCAGCATCGGCTGGGAGCATGGGGACGAGACCGGGGACCGGCTTTTTGAACGGCTCCGTTTTGCCGGACAGAACGCCGAAGCAAAGATGTTTTCCGCCACCGGCGGCGTCAATACCCACAAGGGTCTGATCTTTGCCTCTGCCATCCTCTGCGGAGCCCTGGGAAAGGTATATAAAGACGCCTTCCTGCTCGGAAAGAAGCCTCCTGTGCCGCTGGACGCGGTGGTCGGGGAATGCAAAAAGCTGGGAAGCTGCTCTCTGAAAGACTTCAAAGCCGAAGACAGACGCCAGGACGTGTCCGCCGGGGCCGGTCGCAGACGATCCACAGAAGAAACGGCTGGGGAAAGGATCCACACAGCCTACGGCATTGCCGGAGCCCGCGGAGAGGCTGCCCTGGGCTTTCCGTCGGCCCTTACCATCGGCCTTCCGGCCTTAAAGGCCTGGCTATCCCAGGGCTTTTCCTTAAACGACGCAGCCGTCCTGACGCTTCTTTCCCTGCTCTCCCAGGTGGACGACACCAATATGATCCACCGGGGCGGCTTAACAGAGGCTGCTGCCGGAAAAAAAGAAGCCGGTGCCCTCCTTGCAGAGCTGACCCCGGAATCCTTCAGAGAAAAAACAGCCGCCCTGGACCAGTCCTTTATAAAAAGGAATCTGAGTCCCGGCGGCTGCGCAGATCTCCTGGCCGTCAGCCTGATGATCTGCTTTTTAGAGGAAAGCGGGATGATCGCCTAGGATCATCCCCTTTCTTCCCCCGTTATCCTGCACCTGTCCTCCTCCGTCACCTTGCGGAGCACCCGGCAGGGATTGCCCGCAGCGATCACCCCGGATGGCATATCCTTCGTGACCACGCTTCCAGCCCCGATGATGGTCCCGTCCCCGATGGAAACACCGCCGCAGACAGTAGAATTGGCTCCGATCCAGACGTCACGGCCAATGGTGACCGGCGCTGACGTACCGATCCCGGCCGCCCGCTGGGCCGCGTCTTTGGAATGGCCGGAGCAGGCAATGCAGACGCCCGGCGCAATAAACGCATTTTCCCCGATATGGACCGGAGATGTGTCCAGGATCACGCAGTTATAATTGATCACCGTCAGCCCGTGGGTGTGGATGTTGAAGCCATAATCACAGCGGAAGGACGGTTCGATGAACGTCAGAGGGTTGCACGTTCCCAGAAGCTCCCGCAGGATCTCTGCCCGCGCATCTCCCTCCTCCGGACTGGTCTGATTGTACCGCCAGCACAGCATTTTTGCCTTTTTCTGAAGCTCTCCCGGCATGTCCCTGTGGTCTGAGCAGTATGCCTCTTTCTTTTTCATGATCTCTAACATATCCATTTCATATTTCTCCCTATGTACGCCTCATATAAACCCAGGTCCGGCTGGCTGAGAGCGTCCAGAAGCTTCCATTTATATGTTCCATACCCTCCGTCCCCAATGGCCTCGCAGCTAAAAGAGACCATGGATACCGCCGAGGCCGCCAGAAGGGCCATCCGGTCCGTTCCCGGCATGGCTCCCGTTTTTTTATGCTCCGCTGCCAGAAGGGCTCCCAGGACGGCTCCTGTGACGCAGCCCGTGCCCACCAGGTTCACCCGGCGGCTCTTTTCATGGCCGAAGGCAGCCCGGAAGATCCGGTCTTTTCCACCGCTCTCTGAGATCCAGCAGAGCTTATCCACCGCTCCTGTCTCCAAGATCACCATGTTCCGGTCTTTTTCCCTCATATCCCTTAAAAACGCGGCCTCCTCTTCCAGATGGGAAAACGTCCCCACACTGTCCACTCCGCTGTGGGCGGTGGCTCCGGTGAGCACCGTGTGGATCTCTGAGCTGTTTCCCTTCAGCACTCCGGACCAGGCCCTCCCAGGCCATGAAGCCGCGCACAGACTGGCCGACGCTTTTTTCCGGTATCCGGACGCCCCGGCTCCCACCGGGTCCAGGACCGCCGGGATACCCAGATTTCCGGCAGTCTGAAGCGCCCGCTCACAGGCCAGATATTTTTCTTCTGACGGCTGGCCCAGGTTCACTGCCAGTCCGTCCGCCGATCCGGTGATCTCCTCCATCTCCTCCGGGGCCTGGGCCATGAGCGGTCTGGCCCCCATGGCCGCCATGGCGTCGGCACAGAAGGAGGCCGTCACATAGTTGGCGATCATGTGCACCAGAGGTGCCTGATCCTTAACCATGGAAAACGCCTCCGCCATCCCACGTCCCCAGTCTTTTGTCTCTCCTGTCAGCTCCATTCTTCTTCCATCTCCTATTCTGCGGCCAGCTCTCCATTGAGTGTCCGGAAATCCCCGGCCAGATCTCCCGCGCTTCCGTCCCGCTCATAGATCCGGCCGTTCTGCTCATAGGTATAGACCCGGATATCGTCCACATGGATCCGCCGTTCTGCGGTGATGGAAAACGTGTATCTGGGAAGGGATTCAAACTCCATCCGGTACGTTTTCCCCTCGCCCACATGGATCGTCTGCTCGTCGCCGCCCAGCTGTACCGTCACACTGGCTCCGCCGTTTTCTGCTTCTGCGTAAAATTCCACATGGATCCGGCTGCTTCCGGGGATCCGGCCATCCAGATCCTGGGAAATGGAGCCCTTTTTCCCGATGACTGCCGCCTTGGAGCCGTTCCGCTCCTCGATCCGGCTGTCTCCAGAAAAGCTCCAGCCCTCCTGGTCCAGGGCAAACTGGCTGTTATAAACGGCATTATTCACGTAATTCCTGTATACCCATAGCCCGTATCCATTGGTCCGTCCAGAAAGCACTGGGGCCAGGTTCCTGACAAACTCTCCCACCTGTTCATCCTCCACCTGGGTATTATGGGAGAAGGCCTCAGTGGAATCCATATACAAAAGCTGCTCGATGTAAAGCGGCTTCCCGGCCGCCGCGTAAATACTGTCCAGATTCCTGGTCATGGCCTCCAGGGCCGTGGAGGCAGAGATCTTATTTCCCGTGTTCTCCTGTCCCATGGACACGCTGTACATGAGGGCCGCATAATCAGCCCCTGGACAGGGGTAGGTGGCACTGTGGGAATAATATTTCTTTCCTCCCATCCCGTCATACACGATGTCCCCGTCTGCCCGGATTTCCAGGGACAGCCCCGGGAACACGGCCTGGGTCTCCGTCGTCAGCTCTGTGAGGAAATGGTCATAAAATTCATAAAAAAGCTCCGCGGAGGGATGGTCCTTATATGGAATATATACCTGTTCAAACGTCTCCAGCTTCGGGCCGTAAAATCCCCTTACCTGGTCCAGAGTGTAATTTTCCTCCAGGTACGCCTGGTAGCCGCAGTCCTTTGCCATACGGATCCGGCTGGACATGGCCATGTCGCGGCCCATATTTTCCGTATAGTTCCAGAAATCCTCCCAGGTAATGAAGCCGCCCCAGAAGTTTTCATGGGCCGCCGCCGTTTCATACACCTTTTTGCTGTATTCCAGCCACAGCTTCCGCTCCGGACCATCGTCCTTTGTGATGGCCGCAAACCGCTTCGGCGTCTCGGTCGCCCCCAGGTAATCCCATACGTATCCCAGCCGCAGGACCACCCCCAGGCCATGGCGCTCCGCGCAGTCCATCACCTGGTCCAGGCGGGCAAAGGCCCTTTCATTGAAATAGCTTCCCACCTCGCTGGGCTGGAATTCCCGCCACGGGATCACCAGGATCAGGCTGTTGAAGCCGTCGGCAGCGATCCGCGCCATATTTTCTTCCATGTTTTTGTCTTCGCTGTTCCAGTAGTTAATGGGCCATTCGTCTCCGAAATACGTCACAGATCTCATGTATTCCGGAATTTCTGCCGCCTCTGCTTCCATTCCCGTAAATGATGCGGTCCCAAGGACGCAGGCGGCCGTAAACGCCGCAAGTTTTCTTCTGAACTTCATACTCTTATCCATCCTGTTCTCTTAATGATCATCCGGCAGACGTCCGGCTTTCCGCGATGTATGCAAAAAGTCTGTCTGTCATGCCAGACGCTCCGCGGTTAGTATAGCATGTCCTTCTCTGCTGTGCAACGCAAAGAAAACAGTTGGAGATGAACGGCCCCGGTTATCTCCGGCCGTACACCAGCTCCGCAAACTGCCCGTATTGCCGGACGGTTTCCAGTCGGAACCGGCGCATGGCTTCCTTCTGCGTAAACAGAGGGATCCCCTCGCCCAGCAGTACCGGGGCCACCTGGATAATGAGATGATCCACCATGTCCTGATCCAGCAGAGGGGCAAGAATGGTATTTCCGCCCACCACCCAGATGCTGCGGTCCTGTCCCAGGCCTTTTACAAACTCCACGGGATCTCCATTGACTGCTGTAAATCCCGGACAGGAAAGCTCTCTGTGGGTAAAGACATAATTTTCTGTGGTGGGATAAACAGAGGCTGGATCCCCTGTTTTTTCGATCTCCTGGAACGTCCGGCGCCCCATCAAGGTCACATCCATATGGCTGTAAAATTCGTCATAGCTGGTCTCCTCCGGACTTCCTGTATCATAAAGCCAGTCCAGGCCATGCCCTTTTGCAGCCAGATACCCATCCAATGTAATACAGCCGTAAAAATATACTGCCATGTCAGTCCTCCTTACTGAAAATCTCTTGTCTCATCAGTATAACCCAGGATACAGTCCTGCACAACCATATCTTACCCTTTTGATCTATGCCTCTATTATCAGTCTTACGCCCTGACAATCTGCTGCATACCTCTTTAAGCCGGTACAGGCCTGTTCCCCCATGATGCCGCCGGAGAAAAACCGCTCCCCATTTGTTCTTTCCAGGAACAAAGGAGATCTTTCTCTATGGAACCAGAAGAGCAGATATGATACAATGGTTTAAAATGAAAATCTCTTCTCAAAAGAAAGGATGTTCCCCCATGAAGATTTCCTCCTTCCTCCCCCTGGCCGTCTTTGGCTTAAAGACGATCCTCTTTAAAAAAAGCGATCCCATTCTTGGCACCATCATCGTGACGGACCGGTGCAACCTGCACTGTAAGCACTGCTCCGTCAACAATATCACCTCCGTCCTCTATCCATATGCCCAGATCCGCCGGGAGATGGAACAGCTTTACTCCATGGGGATCCGCATCCTCTTTTTCTGCGGAGGGGAGACCTTTTTATGGAGGGACGGGGACATCACCCTCCGGGACCTGGTGATCGAGGCGAAGCGCATGGGCTTTCTCATCGTCAACGTGGTCACCAACGGAACCTTTCCCCTGGACCTCCCGGAGGCCGATCTGATCCTTCTGAGCCTGGACGGGGACCGGGAGCGTCACAACGCCGTCCGGGGAGACACCTATGACCTCATCATGGAAAACATCAAAAACGCTTCCTCTGACAACATCTGCTTTTACATGGCCATCAACCAGATCAATAAGGACGCCGTCCGCCATGTGTGCCGGACCGCCAGGGATACAAAAAATGTGCGGGCCGTTTCCTTTAATTTCCATACTCCCTATCCCGACACCAGGGAGCTGGCCCTGTCCCGGGAGGAAAAGGCCTCCTGCTGCCGCGTCATCGAGGAAATGATGGAGGAGGGCGTCCCGGTCTTCAACTTAAAAAGCGCCTTTCCCTATCTGATCGACGGAAGCTTTCCCACTCCCTGCCGCCAGTGCGTGGTCATGGAAAACGGGACTCTTTCCACCTGCGGCCGCTGCATCTCTGTCCCGGACCTGTGCAGCCAGTGCGGCTATTTCTTTGTGGCAGAATACACCCGGATCTTCCAAGGAAAGCCCCGGATCGTCCTGGATATGCTGAAAACGTATCTGAAATATATTTAGGAGCTGCATACATATGATCACAGAGCTGACACGGATGTGGCTGACCCGTTCCACAAAGCCCTTCCTTTTTAAAAACGAATACGATCAGGAGCTGCCCTTTTCTGACTGTGACGGCCTGGGGCTGTACGTCCATATCCCCTTCTGCCGGAGCATCTGCAGCTTCTGTCCCTACTGCAAGACCCTCTACACCGAGGAGGCATGCAGTCAGTACATCGACGCACTGATCCGGGAGATCCATCTGGCGGGAAGCCAGGCTCCCGGAAAAAAGGCCGTCACCAACCTGTACTTCGGCGGCGGCACTCCGGCCCTGGCGGCGGACCGCATAAAGGAGATCATCGACGCCATCCAGGAGCATTTTATCATTACCCAGGGCATCGGGATCGAACTCCATCCGGAAAATGTAACGCCCCGTACCCTCCATATCTTAAAAGAGGCCGGGATCACAAAGCTCAGCATCGGGATCCAGTCCTTCCAGAAAAAATTCCAGAAGCTCCTGGGCCGGACCGGCGCGGACATGGTCCCTCTAAAAGCCGCCCTCTCCCAGGTCCCCTTTGAAACGGTGTCCATGGATTTCATCTTTGCCCTTCCATCCCAGACCTTTGGGGATCTGAAGGCCGACGTGGATGCTGCCTTTGAAGCCGGGGCCAACCATGTGGCCCTTTATCCGTTCATTGATTTCACCTTCACCGACAGCGTCCTTCCGTCCATGGGAAAAAAGGAAAAGCGGCAGCTTCTGGACCAGATCACCCGGTACTGCCTGGAGACCGGCTGTACCAGAAGCTCCATCTGGACCTTTGCCAGAGAGAAGCATGCTTCCTACTCCTCCATGACCAGGGATAACTTCTTAGGGTTCGGCTGCTCTGCCGCCACGCTCTTAAGGGACCAGTTTAAGATCAACACCTTTTCTGTGGAGGAGTATATCCGGCGCATAGACCAGAAAAAACTGCCCACAGCCCTGACCCTCCGGTTTACGCCCCGACAGCGGATGATCTACTACCTGTTCTGGACCGCTTACAGCACCCGCGTGGATCCCCGGGACTTTGAAGCCTTTTTCGGCGTTCCCTTAAAGAAAATGTACGGACTGGAGCTGCGCCTTGCAAAGCTGCTGGGATTTGCCGAAGAAAAGGACGGAGTCTACTCCATGACCCTGAAGGGGGCCTTTTATTACCATTACTATGAAAACTTTTACACCCTCTCCTATATTGACCGGATGTGGGGGCTTTTAAGGAAGGAAGCATTTCCGGAGCAGATGGAATTGTAGATGTGAAAAGGGGCGCTGCCCGGTCATCCATACAGATGATCCAGCAGCGCCCCTCCGGCGTCCGTGATATAGTCCGCGTTTTATTTTGTCATTCCGATGGCCCTGGGCCTGCATCCGTCCGGGATCGGGCAGTGATAGGTATCGCCCTCCAGCGTCTCCTCCATCTCAGCCCATGCCTCTTTGATGATCTCCGGGTCCTCGATCAGATCCACAGCGGCTCCCGCCATAGCCTTGGCCGCGTAGATCAGTCCCTTATGGGCCAGGCCGCTCTTGCCCTGGGAGACCACCTGCCAGGAATGGCCCGGCGTTCCTGCCGCCCATGTGGCCACATATGCCTGGGCGGTTGGGCAGTTCCAGCTCACATCGCCCACGTCGGTGGAGCCAAAGGACATGATCCCCACCGGATCAAAGGGTGCCACGAACCGGTACATGGCCTCGCCTCTGTGGGCCAGCACCTCTTTTTTCGTCTCCTTATCGCAGGTCTTCGCCACCTTTTCAATGGACTCATAGCAGCTTTCTCCCACGCTGTCGTGGATGGCCTGGGCCAGCTCCATTTCTTCCTTTGTATACTCCGGCGCGCCAAGCTCCGTGAGGTTTTCCCACAGCTTCTTTGCGATCACCTTGTTGCTCACCAGGTTGGAGCAGCCCTTCACAAAATCGATCTCCACCCGGGTCTCTGTCATATGGGCCGCGCCTTCCGCGATCTTATTGACACGGCGGTAGATCTCCTCCACCTGTTTATTCTTCGGCGCACGGATCAGATAAAGCACCTCTGCATAGGGCTGCACCACATTGGGAGAATAGCCGCCGGTGTTTGTGATGGCGTAATGGATCCTGGCCTCGGGGACCACATGCTCCCGGAGGAACTGAACGCCCATGTTCATTAACTCCAGAGCATCCAGGGCGCTCCTTCCCAGATGGGGGGCTCCGCCTGCATGGGCGCTGGTGCCATAGAATTTATAGGCCACCTGGTAGTTTGCCAGGGAGCTTCCTGTATCGGCCCGGGTCAGATCGCCGGGATGCCAGGTAATGGCCGCGTCAAGGCCGGAAAACGCGCCGCCCTTGGCCATAAACGCCTTGCCGGAGCCGCCTTCCTCGCCGGGACAGCCAAAATAGACCACTGTACCGGATTTTTTTGTCTCCTCCAGATATCTCTTAAGCCCTAAGGCCGCAGACAGAGAAGCCGCACCCAGCATGTTGTGGCCGCAGCCATGGCCCGGAGCGCCTGCATGGAGCTGCTTCTTTTCCGTGGCCCCTGCTTCCTGGTCCAGACCCGATAATGCATCAAACTCCCCCAGGAAGCCGATCACCGGTTTCCCGGAACCGAAGGTGCCCTTAAAGGCTGTTTCCACGCCTGCCAGTCCCTCTTCCACCTGAAAACCTTCTTTTCTCAGCAGCTCACAGAGGACTTTCATGGACTGATGCTCTGTAAAAGCAGTCTCTGCGCATCCCCAGATCTGGTCGCTGGCCTCCAGGATCTCCGCCGATTTTTTGTCAATTTCCTCCCATACTGTCTGTTTTCCCATAGTCGTGTCACCTTTCCTTGAAAAATTCGCACCATTTGTTCTGAATATCTATATTTTACCATTATTTGCAAATACCGTCAATTCTTTTCGGACTTTAAGACCGCAAAAAAGCCGCAAAAAAAGCCCCTGGGGCAGGAGGCGGAGGGCTGCCGGAGACGGAAAATCTCCTTGCACTTTTATGTAAGGAATGCTATACTTATACAAGCAATGCCCTGCAAAGAGGGCGAACGTGAAGACAACTGGAGGTATACCCATGAACTGGAGCATCGTAATGAACGTCCTTTTCGTAGTCCTCATCATTGCAGCCATCGTGCTCGGTGTTCTGTACTACTTTGGACGAAAGCTGGAGAAACGTCAGGTTGAGGCCCAGGCCACCATCGACGCCGCCAAGCAGGTGGTAACGCTTATGGCCATTGACAAAAAGAAACTGAAGCTGAAGGAAGCCGGACTTCCGGCCATCGTTTATGAGCAGACGCCCTGGTACGCCAAGCGCGCCAAGATCCCGGTGGTAAAAGCCAAGATCGGTCCCAGGATCATGACCATGATCGCCGATGAAAAGGTATTTTTACAGCTTCCCTTAAAGACTGAAGCCAAGGTCGTGATCAGCGGTATGTACATAACAGAGATCAAAAGCGTCCGCGGCGGGATCCCGCCTCTGCCGGAGAAGAAGAAATTCTTAGACCGATTCAGAAAGAAAAAGGACGATCAGAAAAAGAACGCATAATAAAAGTCAGCGCATCATCCGGAGGAGGTCTCCAGGTGATGCGCTTTTTATTTTCGCGGGCAGCGGGCCAGGGCCTGGCCCTTACGCCCGGCCCTTTTCCTGCAGGATATCCACGATGGTCTTCTCTGTTCCCGTCATGCCCGGCGAGGCGATCTCACCCATATGGCGCATGGTCTCCTCCGGCGTACTGCCGTTGATGCCATGGATATCGTCGATGAAGATCCCGTTCATTCCCAGCTCTGCGGACTGGAATGCCGCGTCCACAGCCACAACGCCCTTCATGGTACAGCCCTTATTCCCGCCGTGGCAGATCATTCCGGTGATGCTGCTGGCCATGTTGTTGATGGTCTTTGCCATCATCTGATCGTCGCCGCCCCACAGATATACCAGGGCGCAGGCCATTCCCGTTCCGGCCGCGATCCCGCAGCCGCAGAAGGCCGATAATTTGCCGGAATATTCCTTAATATACATACAGATCAGATAACTAAGCGCCGTGGCCCGGTACAATGCCTCATCCTCCAGCCCCCGGATCTTACATACGCCGTAAAGGGGCATGGTGGCGATGATCCCGTGGGCTCCGGAGCCGGTGATGCTCATGGCCGGCCGGTCCAGTCCGATGACACGGGCCTCGATGGCGGCATTGCAGAGAAGGGATGCCGTTTTCTGCTCATCGGAGGAAAGGATCTGTCCGCCGTTCTTTTTCAGGAGATGGCGGGCATAGGTGGTCCTTTCGTTTTTTAATCCCTCTTCAAACAGAGCGTAGTTCATGTCATAAGCGGCCTTTATGAAAGAGATCTCTTCTGCCGGGACCGTTTTCGCATATTCATAGATCTGCCTCAGGGTATAATTATGGATCAGAGGCGTTTCCTCTGCGGCCTCTGCCGCCTGGGGCTCCTCCCGGTCCAGGATGGTTTTTCCGTTTGCTTCGATCCGTACCACATTGGTATGGGAGTCCCGGATCCGCACCATGGCTTCGCCGTCTGCGGTCTTTACCTGGGCCTCAATGAAGATCCGGCTGGTGATCCCGCTCATTTCCACATGGATCCTTCCGGCCTTCACCAGGGCCTCTGCCGCCGCATTGTCCTCTTCTGTCACATCGGCCAGGCTCTCCAGCTCCTTTTCCGGTCTCCCGGCCACGGCTCCCAGGGCAGCCGCATATTCGTTTCCGAAAAACAGGCTGTTGGGGATCCCGCAGGTGTAGGCATTTTTATACATGCCGCTGTTTAATAAGAGCCGCACCTCCTTAAGCTCTCCCGTAAGATAGGATCTGGCTTTGGAGACTGCGTATGCAATGGCCCCCGGCTCTGTAACTCCCAGGGCCGGACGCATATCGTCTTTGATCAGTTTTGTAAGTTCATGCATGATGTTTCCTCCCTTAATGAGCCAGCTCATTGACGGCCCGTTCCAGCTGCCCCAGAGCCTTTTCCAGAGTGGCCCTTGGACACGCTGCATTTAACCGCATAAATCCGCTCAGGGCCCTTGTGAAATCAGAGCCCGGATTCAGTCCCAGACCGGCCTTTCTGATCATAAACTCCTTAAGCTCCTGGTCTGTCATATTGAGCTTCCGGCAGTCCAGCCACACCAGGTAGGTGGCGTCGGGGATATTGGCCCGGATCAGCGGGATCCTTGTGTCAAAATATTCCTTAATATAATCCAGATTTCCAGATATGTATTCCAGAAGCTGCTCCAGCCACTCCTCGCCCTCATTTAAGGCCGCTTCCATGGCCACGGAGCTGAAGGCATTGTTCCGGTGGATGTCCATGCCGCCCCAGTAGAAATCAAACTTCTTCTTCATTTCCAGACACGGGAACACTGTGGTGGACGCCTGGAGGCCGGCCAGGTTAAAGGTCTTTGTGACAGAGATACAGGTGATCACCTTTTTATCTGCTCCCGGTGCGGCAAGGACCGCCGGCGTATGCTTTTTCCCATGGAAGATCAGGTCGGAATGGATCTCGTCGGAAACCACCAGCACGTCGTTTTCAAAGCAGATCGTAAGCATCCTTTCCAGTTCTTCCTTCGTCCATACCCGTCCCAGGGGATTATGTGGGTTGCAGAGGATGAAAAGCTTCACCTCCGGGTCCTTTGCCTGTCTTTCAAAGTCTTCAAAGTCCACTTCCCATACGCCGTCCCGCTCCAGGAAGTTATTCTGCACCAGGGTCCTTCCGGTATTTTCTGTGATATCGAAAAATTCCGGGTACACTGGCGGCTGGATCAGGACCTTTTCTCCCTTTTGGGTAAACAGCTTGATGATCCCCGCCAGGGCCGGGACCACTCCCAGGCTCCAGCTGCAGAGGGATGGATCAAACTTCCATCCGTTTCTTCTCTCCTGCCAGTCTGCATACGCCTTAAAATAGCTGTCCGGCCGGGAGGTATAACCCCAGATCCCTTCCTCCGCTTTCTTTTTGCAGGCGTCGATGATGGGCTGGGCCGTCTTAAAATCCATATCTGCGATCCATAAGGGGATCACATCGTCTGTACCAAAATTTTTTACGCGCTCATCGTATTTGGCGGAGCGGTTCTGGCTTCTGTCCACGGGCTCGTCAAAATTATATTTCATTTTTATATCCATTCCTTTCGCTTCGCTCAGGCACAAAACGTTATGAAAATGTTTTCCTGAGCTTATTTTTTCTTTATAATTCTTCTTATAGGGAACTCGGTATACTACAAATCACGGGGAGGTGAGTGGGCTGTCCGGCTTGCCGGATGACCGTATCGTTATATGTGTAGTCCGCCTTTTCAAGCACAAATAAGTGTGATTTCAAGCACGTAATCTTATCTTTGTATAAACAATCTCGTTTATGGCTTAGGCGTTCAGTCAATGCCGTCTCTCCCTATAATCTTTATTAAACCTCTCGGTTCTGAAAGGAGTCCCTATGGCTTTAAAAATCGTGTACAAAATCTGCTGTGGCATTGATGTCCACAAGACTTTTGTAGTTGCCTGTATCGCTTCTACGAACGATAAAGGCGTCACTTCTTACGAGAGCCATCGGTTTTCGACCTACACGAGCGGTCTGAAAACTTTGCTACAATGGCTACTCGACCGGGATTGCAAGGATGTCTGTATGGAATCCACCGGTAAATACTGGATCCCCGTTTATAACATCTTGGAATCGGATTGTTCGATTGTCCTTGCTCATCCCAAATATGTTAAGGCTATCCGTGGAAAGAAAACTGACAAGAAAGATGCCAAATGGATTGCTGACCTGTTTAAGCATGATCTTGTTGCCGGAAGCTTTATGCCACCTGCTGACATTCGCCAGCTTCGTGACCTTATGCGCTACCGTTTCAAACTGACCTGCTTCAAATCAAGCGAAAAGAATCGTTTGCAGAACTGTCTCACGGTTTCCAATATCCAGTTGGGAAACGTTGTCTCGGACACCTTCGGCAAATCTGCTCAGGCGATACTGGATAAGATTTTGGAAAATCCCGCAGATACTTCCTTTGACCTTGAACCTCTTGTTTTCAAAAGTTTGAAGAAGAAACTTCCTGAACTCCGTGACGCCATTGACGGTTATATCACTCCGGAACAGGCTGGCAAACTCAAGGTGATCAAAGCTCACTATGAAAACCTTGAATCCCGGAAAGCAGAGCTTGAAGAACTCATTCTTGCGCTCGCCGCTCCCTATCAGCAGGAACTTACCATTCTTCAAACTGCTCCTGGTATCAGCAGTCCTTTCACTGCCATCGGAATCATTTCCGAAATCGGTACCAATATGGAGGCTTTTCCTTCGGCGAAACACTTATGCTCATGGGCTGGTCTTACCCCAACCAACAATGAAAGTGCAGGGAAGAAAAAATCTGTCCGGGTTTCCAAGGCCGGATGCTATATCAAACCGCTTTTAGTACAGTGCGCAAACGCTGTCGTAAAAAGCACTAAGCATCCTGAAATGCGTAACCGTTATCTCCGTCTCAAAAAGCGTCGCGGTCACAAGAAAGCAATCATTGCAATAGCAAGAATGCTTCTTACCGCATTATACCACATGTTGAAGAACGGGGAAAACTATAATGCAGAACTTTATCAGAAATCCGATTTACTTCCAGTTGATCGTGAGATTACCGTAGAGCAGGCACTCATGATCGCCAGAAACCAAGGTTATAAGATCAAGTCAGCAACTGCATAACCTTAACATACACAATATTCAATTTTTAAAGCAGCCACCGAAAGATGGCTTGTTTGTGATGCGCTTAAGGGAATGGATACCCTCTACTTCTCATTTTCAATCTTTACCTCTGCTTTCCCTGGATATTTTAAGGGCTGTTCCGGAGTCGCCTCCGTCTTTTTTAACTTACAGTATAATATTACTCATAGTATAATTATTTTTGTTAATTCTGTCAATATATTGACTTTATTTTATTATAGTTTTATAATGTTTCAACATAGAGTAATCTCACTACAAAATATATCTACGCATTCTTAAGGAGGATTATCATGAAAATCTTTATTTCTGTCGACATGGAAGGTATGGCAGGCATCACGTCTCCGTCCCAGGAACGGGAAGAGACAGTTTCTTTCCGCCGGGCGCTCCATAACCAGGTCCGCTGGATCATTGAAGGGATCCAGGCATCTGAAAAAAATGGAGAGGTTGAGGAGATCACCATTGCCGATTCCCATGGAAGCGGAAGAAACCTTTCCTATGATGAACTGAGCCAGATGGATGACCGGATCAGCCTGGTCAGCGGCTCCCCGCGCCCGCAGTATATGGTTGCCTGTCTGGATGAGACATATGACGTGGCGTTCTTTGCCGGATACCACGCCGGCCCCGGAGAGATCTGCGCCAATATGGATCACAGCTTCTATGGAAAGGTCGTTTCATGCCTGAAGATCAATGGAGCCTATATGAACGAGACCATTACCAACGCCGCCATTGCCGCCTCCTATAAAGTACCGGTGGGACTGGTCATCGGCGATTCCGGTCTGCGCAGGCAGCTGATCGATAAGGAAATGATGCCCTGGGTAAAATTTGTGACCACAAAAGAATCCCTTACCCGCTATGCGGCAAAGTTCCAGCCCCAGAGAAAGCTCCGCGAGGACACCATCTGTGCAGTGAAGGAGGTCCTGGCATCCGACTTAAAGAAGCTCCCCCTTTACGAGACAGCCGTTTCGCCCGTTCTGGGCATTGATTTTAAATCAACAGCCATGGCCGATGCCGTTGCCCTGACTCCGGGCGTAAGACGCTTAAGCGGCACTGAGGTGGAGATCACCTGCGCCGATATGAAGGAACTGGCCTGCGGGATCTCCGCACTCACAAGCCTCTCCGGAACCGCCAGCTAAGGGTCCCGGAATCTTTATCCGGCTGCCCGGTCCCGCGGGAGGACGCCGCCGGAAGCAGCCCATGACCGGCATATGAAAGGGGGAAATCTGAACCATGTATGGAAATCGGATCCGGGAAGCCCGGAAGAAAAAAGGAATGACTTTGAAACAGGTCGCAGACGCGACCGGATATACCATCGGGCATATCTCCCAGATCGAACGGAATCTGAAATCTCCGTCGCTTTCTGCCCTGAGAAAGATCGCCGCCTGCCTGGAATGCTCTGAGGTCTGGCTCATCATGGGCGGATCCGACGACGCTCCCCTGGCACAGGCAGATGGAGAAGGCGACTCCCGGAAGTCCTACCTAATCCGCAAAGAGAACCGGATCCCCATGAAGATCCCCGAGATCGATGTCTCCTACTCCATCTTCACCCCCTCTCGCCTCCCGAACGGAAGGGAAGCGAAGATCACCGGTCTTATGGTCCGTGTACAGCCGGGCCACTGGGTCACAGAGCGCATGATCTCCCACAGCACATACGATGAAAGCCTTCTGCTTTTAAAGGGAGAGATGGAGCTCCACATGGACAACAGCGTATACACGATCCATGAGGGCGACAGCTTCTATATTCCCAGCGGCAGCCTGCACAACTATATGAACCGATCAAAGGAAGAGGCGGTCATCGTCGTCTACTTCTCACAATTAGTATACTAAGGAAGCTGTAACTATGAAATACATCATTGACGGACATTATGATATTCTCATGGACGTGGCCGCCCGCCGGAAAAAAGGCGAGCGCCAGGTCATCCGGAGGCGTTACTATCCCGCCTTCCAGAAGGGCGGCGTGACCGGTATCGTCGCCTCCATTTTTGTGGACAGCCAGTACCTACCTTATGGGGCCCTTTCTGTGGCCATGGAGCAGATCTCGGCCCTCCACTGCGAGATCGAGGAGACCCCGGACCTTCTCATGCTCTGCACCAGCGCAGACGACTTCCTCCGGGCCGCCGAAACCGGACGGATCGGCTTTCTTCTCTCCTTTGAGGGAGCAGAGCCCGTTTCCTCCTGCCTCCTGCTCCACGGCTTTTATGCCGCAGGCGTCCGTGGACTGGGCCTGGCCTGGAGCCGCAGAAACGCTGCGGCTGACGGCTGCGACTTTTCCGGCAGCCTGAAAAAAGGCGGCCTTACGGAGTTTGGCCGGGAGCTGGTGAAGGAAGCCGAAGACCTTCATATGATCCTGGACCTCAGCCATTTAAGCGACGAAGGGGTGGAGGACGTGCTCTCCATCACCTCCTGCCCGGTGATCGCCTCCCACTCCAACTCCAGGACCGTCGCCGGCAGCAACCGGAACCTGACCGACTGCCAGATGCGGGAGATCGCCAGCCGCGGCGGAACGGTGGGACTCAACGGGTGCAGTCTCCTGACCGCCGGTCCCGGTGTTTCCCCCGACCAGAACGGACTGACCGCCCATCTGGATCATATGACAGAGATCATGGGAGAGGACCATGTGGCCTTTGGCTTTGATTTCTGCGACTCATTTTTTGCGGACGACCTGTCCTCGTCCACGGACCAGATGCCGGAGCGCCCCTTTGATATCCTCTCCAGAGCCCACGAGGACCTTCCGGCCTTCCTGGACCATTTAAGGCAGCACGGGTATACAGAAAGCCATCTGGCAAAGCTGGCCGGGGAAAACTGGCTCCATACCTTCCGTCACATTTTAAAACACTGATATTTCTGAAAGGATACGACCAATGAACACAAATGTAAGCAAACAGCTCGATGATCTTTTCCGCGTATGGGACAACGGCCTCTGCCCGGGAGCCCAGGTGCTGATCCGCCAGCACGGCGAAACTGTTTATGAAAAATGCTTTGGCTACGGAAACCTGGAGAACCAGCTGAAGATCAAAAACGACAGCATCCTGCACGTGGCCTCCATCTCCAAGGAGTTCACCGTCCTCTCCATCCTCCTTCTCTGGAAGGAAGGGAAGCTGGGCCTGGACGACGATATCCGTAAATATGTGGGAGAATATATCAACATCGAAGAGCCCATTACCGTGCGCCAGATGATGAACAATGTCAGCGGCCTCAGGGACCAGTGGGAGCTTTTATTCATGCGCAGCATCACCATCAACGACCAGATCACCATGGACGACATCAACACCACCATCCGGCTCCAGAAGCACTTAAACTTCAAGCCCCAGTCCAGATATCTTTACAGCAACACGGGCTTCCATCTTCTGGCGCTGATCGTTGAAAAGCTGTCCGGCATGAGTTTCCCGCAGTTTGCCAGAGAACGGATCTTCAAGCCTCTCGGCATGGAGCACACCTTCGTCCGGGAAAGCTACACCCAGATCGTTCCCAACCTGGTCTACTCCTACCAGGATGACGGCAACGGAAATTACTATTATAATCCCTTAAACTATTGCGTTTACGGCCCCACCTCCGTCAATACATGTGCCTCCGATCTCAGTAAGATCCTGGACGAGTACATCCATCCCCAGGTCATCGACCCGGAGATCATTGCCCTGATGAAGACCCCGGCCATCTTAAGCGACGGAACGGCTGCGGAATACTGCGGCGGCCTCATGACCCATAAGCTCCACGGACTGGATGTGTTCGGCCACGGCGGCGCCGATGCCGCTTACCGCGGACAGGTATCCTGTATCCCGGAAAAGGAGCTGGAGGTGATCCTGTTAAGCAATACCACCACCCGCGTCATGGCAAAAATGGCCGATAAGGCTGCCTGCATCGTTCTTGGGCTTCCGGACTGCACCGAGCCCGCTGTGCCGGAGCACAAAGAGGCTCCCGCCCATGCCGGTCTGTTTGCTGCCTCCCTTCCCGATGATCCGCTGTTTGTAAACATCCTGGACCATGACGGAACGCTCTTTATGAAGAGAGAATGGTGCGAAACTGAACTGGTCAGGACCGAAGACGGCGGCTACCGGGTCGGCACTCTGGACGAGGTGATCTACTTCACAGAGGAAGGAATCCTTTACCGCCTTCCGGCCCGCGTGGTAAAAATGACGCCGGTCTCCCCGGCCGATCCCTCTCTTTTTGAGGAAGGCCATTACTACGATGAGGAGACTGACGCCCACGTTACTCTTGAAAAAACAGAAAACGGCTGCGCCCTCTGTATGCTCCGTTATGGAAAATCAGAGCTTTACAGGAACGCAGCCGGAGAAAACATCTTCAGCTTCGGCCCGGATCTTACGATGTATGTGAAGCCGGAAAACGGCTCCCTCATCCTGGACGGAGGCCGGATCAAAAATATCGTACTGAAGAAGGTGGACTAGATCAGTCCCACACTCTTCATAAAGAAGATCCACCCAAACAGGGTCCCAACGGCGACGACGGTGCTGATGACCACGAACTGGCCAGCCAGCTCGCCGTCGCCGCCCATGTTCTGGGCCATGGGATAAGAGGCAGCAGCCACCGGCGTTCCGTAGATCGCCACCAGAAGGAACAGCTCCAGATCCCGGAGGCCAAAGGCGTAGCCCAGGGCCAGCATCACCGCAGGAAGCACCAAAAGCTTTAAGGACAGGGCCGGTACCAGGTATTTCAGGTTGCCGCGGATGGCATTGAAGTGAAGTGTCCCGCCCAGGACGAACAGGGCCACTGGCGAGGTGGCGTCCGCAAAGGCCGCAATGGGTGTTAAAAGGCTCTTGGGCACATGGATGCCCAGGAAGAAAAACACCAGACCCACCATAGCCCCCTGGAGCAGCGGATTTTTCACCACATTGACCAGGATCGTCTTCACGTCTGTTTTCCCTTCTGAATTGAACATTTCCAGGATCACCACAGAAGTCGTATTATAAATGGTAATTACCACAGTCACCACCATGGCCGCCACAGAGGAGGCCACATCCCCGAACACAGAAACAGTCAGAGGAAGACCGAACAGGACGAAATTGCTCCGGTAAATGGCCTGGATGATCACGCCCCTTCTGGGATTCTCCTTTACCAGCCTGGGGACCGTGAGCACCAGGATCACCTCCAGCACCAGGATACTGACGCCGCAGAAAATCAGCATCACTGGTCTGGGAAGGGAACTGCCGTCAGCCTTATAAATGTTATAGAAGGTCATAAACGGATAAAAGACCTTAAAAACCATCTTATTCAGCTGCTGGAGAAAGTCCTCCTTTACCACTCCCTTGATCTTCATCACATATCCGAAGGTAATGTAACAGAGAAATGGGACAACCGCGTTGACCGCTACCAAAAAGCTTTCCATATTCTGTCTTCCTCTCTTTCTTCTCCGTCCTTAATCCAGGCTCCAGGGACCGTTTCCCTTATCCCTGGCGTAAATTTCAAGGCCGCAGCCGGAAATGTATTCGCCGTTCATTTCCAGGGCATAGGAAATGACGATCCCCATGGATGTCTCATCTTCCTCCACCTCCAGGGCTGAGGTGGTGATCCCCAGGATGATCAGTCCCACCGGCGTCATATAGTTGCACATGTGCTTTTTCCCGCACTCAAAGGTCATATGGGTGTCCACCAGTCCCCTCTTGGTCACCTCCACCTTATCCGGCCAGATCTTCACGATATTGTGGGTCTGGTCTCCGCCCTCCACAATGGTCTCGTCATAGATCAGATATTTTTTTCCATTCTTTTCATTAAAGGTCCCCGCAGTGATCATCTCGATCACGTCATTCTCGTCGTCCATGAACTGGGTCCCCTTGACTCTTACCAGAACATCTTTTGTCATCTGTTGCTCCTAATATTTCTCAATGTCGATCAGCATGGTATCCTTCACCTTCCCGGGAAGGATAAACCCGGCAAAGGAGCTGAATTTTTCTGCCATATCGCTCACATAAAACTGGTACTTTTCCTCCACCCGGACTTCCTGATCCCCGTCGCAGTCCATCTCCATGGACCGGAGAAGAGTCCTGAGCTGCACCGCCGTCTCATAGGCCGGATTCACCAGCGTCACCTCGTCTCCCATGGTGCGGGCGATGGTGGAGCGGATCAGAGGATAATGGGTACAGCCCATGACCAGGGTATCGATGTATTTTTCCTTCAGCACCGACAGATACCGGGAGGCGATCTCGTCCGTCACAGTATCGTGGAGAAGCCCCTCCTCCACCAGAGGAACGAACAGGGGGCAGGCCTTTCCGAATACCTCCACCGCCGGATTCATGCTTTTTAAAACAGAGGAATACGCTTTGCTGTTGATGGTCCCGTCGGTCCCGATCACTCCGATCCTCCCGTTTTTTGTGGCGGAGACCGCCGCCCTGGCCCCGGCGTTGATCACGCCGATGATGGGGATATCCTCAGACCGTCTCAGGGCGTCCAGGGCATAGGAGGACGCCGTATTGCAGGCGATGACGATGGCCTTCACTCCCTTGGACCGCAAAAAGCGCATAATCTGCTCCGAAAAACGGATCACCGTATCCTGGGATTTTGTCCCGTAGGGAAGGCGGGCCGTATCCCCGAAATAAACGATCCTCTCGTCCGGAAGCTGGCGCATCACCTCTCTGGCCACCGTGAGCCCTCCCACGCCGGAATCAAAGATCCCGATGGGTGCATTCTTATCCATAATAAGCGCCTACCTTTCGTAGCGCTTGAGCGCATGTTCCAGAAGATCGTCCACCAGCTTCTCTTTTCCCACGCCTCTGGCCTCCCAGAGCATGGGGTACATACTGATGGCCGTAAAGCCGGGCATGGTATTGATCTCATTGAAGACCACCTCCCCGTCCTCCTTTACGAAGAAGTCCACCCGGGAAAGGCCATAGCCGTCCACAGCCTTAAAAATACGCACTGCCGACTCCCGGATCTCCTCCGCCGCGTTTCCCGGAAGCTCCGGATCCACCACGGTCCTGGAATCGGAATTATAATATTTGGCGTCAAAATCATAGAAATCGGCCGCCGCCAGGATCTCTCCCACGCCGGAGGCCCGTACCTCCTCTTTTCCTCCGCCAAAGACCGCGCACTCCACCTCGTGGCCCACGATCATCTCCTCCACCAGGATCCGCCGGTCATGGAGCGCCGCCTCCTTAAGGCCGTTTTCCAGGGACTTCCGGTCGTCGGCCCGGGACACGCCCCTGGAGGAGCCTGCGTTGGACGGCTTTATGAACACCGGATACGGAAACGCGTCCTCTACCCGTTTTGCCACCTGGTCCATCTGCTCCAGCTCTTCCTTCATCACCGGCACGTATTCTGCCTGGCGAATCCCCAGGTTCTTTACGATCAGCTTCGTGGACAGCTTATCCATGGACACGGCGGAGGCTAAGACGCCGCAGCCCACATAGGGGATCTGCGCCAGCTCCAGGATCCCCTGGACCGTGCCGTCCTCCCCGTAAAGGCCGTGGAGCACCGGGAACACCACGTCCACCGGGATTTTTTCTGCCTTTCCGTGGCGGATCACCCATAAGACCTTTTCTGTGGCGTCCGGGGAAAGAACGGCTCTGGAGCCGCTGGTCCTCCAGGTGTCATTTTTCACTTCATCCAGAGAGTCCACCTTAAGCCAGCGGCCCTCCTCTGTGATCCCCACCAGGATCACATTGTATTTTTCCTTATTGATATTGGCTGCCACATTCTGGACAGACATACAGGAGACCACATGCTCCGAAGACTGCCCGCCAAACAGGGCTACCACATTTAATTTTTCCATATTGATCTGCTGCTTCCTTTCATGGTTGATGGGCCGGAAGAGCCTTCCATGGGCCGGACGATGGATCTCCTCCCTCGCCTGTTCTCTCCGCGGCGTCAATTCGTTTAAATTATAGCACAACAGGCAATAATTACAAATAGCAAAATCGTATAAAAAACTGGAGGAGCTCATGAAAAAGAAATGGTATATCTGCCTGTCCATGACACTGGCACTGATGGTCTTTTTAACGGCCATGAACGGTCTGAGGAGAAAGGAGGAGGCCCTGGCCTCGCGGATCGCGCCAAAGGTCCTGCGGTTCCATGTGCTGGCCAACAGCGATTCCCCTAAAGACCAGGCTTTGAAGCTGGAGGTAAAGGACCTCCTTCTGGATACCATCCGCCAGGGCCTGGGATCAGAAACGGCGCAGGGGCCGGAGCAGGGCGCAGGAAATCCTCCGCCGGAAGGACCCGGGACAGAGGCAGGAGACAGCCTTACAAAAGACCAGACGGCCTCCTACATCCTGGAGCATAAAGCATTTCTGGAGGAGACGGCGGAAGCATACATGGAAAGCCGCGGTTTCTCCTATGGCGCGGATATCCGCCTGGAGCAGTGTCTGTTCCCGGAAAAAACCTACGGGGACATGACCTTCCCGGCGGGGACCTACGACGCGGTCCGGGTGCTTTTAGGGGAAGGAAAGGGGAAAAATTTCTGGTGCGTCCTCTATCCCTCCCTCTGCTATGTGGACAGCACCCACGCCGTGATGCCGGAGGACTCCAGGGACCAGCTGAAGGCCCTGCTTCCCGAGGACGATTTTTCCGCCCTCATGCGGGCCAGGCACCCGTCCGCGCTCCGCCTTCCCGGGCATGAAAAAACGGGACAGAAGGCGTCAGAGGACGCTCTGCCCCGCGTTACGGTACGGTTTAAGCTGGCGGAAATACTCGGCAGGAGGAATTAATCTGAACTGCCGCTGATATAATCGTCAATATCCTGTACGATACAATGGTCTCCCATTGTATGGAGTGATTCAAAATACTTTATAATATATCTGTAAACACCATGTTCATCAAAAAGCCTTGCCACATCCGCACCGGAGAGTCCCTTAAAATGACGGTACCGCTCCATGCAGTAGACCAGGAACGCTAATTCTCTGCTCATCGCTTATGCCTCCTCCGGGTAATCATAGGAGCCTGTTAAAAGCTCGTCCTGATACATGGTATACAGGGTCATGGGGCCATAATGCCACAGCTTGGACGTTTCATCCGAAAGCTCCTGATAGAGCCTGGACTGATAAAAGCGGGAGATTGCCTTCTCACCGTCCACATTACTGTTTTTCGTGATCTGCTCAATAACAGGCGGCACAATAATCGCCAGCATTGCACTGAACTGATCTTCACTCATACCAGCTCCCTCCCTTCCGGTCATTTTCTTCCTAGGACACGCTCAGATTCCCCTCCACAGCCTGGTCATACGTCTCCATGGCCTGGAACAGGGCCAGATCCGCCGTTTTCACAGCCGTCTCCTTTGCCGCATAGGAATTTTTCTGCTGGAGGTATTCCAGACGTCCGATGGTGCCCACGGACATTTTCCGGTCCGCCGCCTCCATCTTTGTCTTTTCCAGCTCCAGGGCTGCCACGGCAGTCTGGTATTCATTTCTCTTCTGGAGCACCTGGTTATACAGGTTTTCCAGGGATGAGGAAATGGCCGCCGTCTGGTCCTCAATGGTACGGGCCATATTCTGCTGCTCCACAGAGCCGTCTGTAAGCTGCTCATAGCTCAGACGGTTGTATTTTAAAGTGTAGTTATTGTCGATGGCCGCCTGTTTATCGGCTGCCGGATCCATGGCGCCGATCCGGGAAGGATCTGCTGCCGGCACCTTCCGGATCTCCGGGTTCCCGTTATACTCCCATCCCAGGAGCGTACACAGGCTCTGGCGCAGCTTCACCTCGCTGGCATCCAGAGCGAGCCTTCCGGCCTGGGCTGACTCCAGGTTCTGTCTGGCCGTCAGCACCGCGTTTTCCGTTGCCAGTCCCAGGGACGCCTGGGTCTGGGTGGACTTATAGACCTCCTCCAGGAGGGTGATGGAATCCTCCAGGCTCTCCTTCTGGAGCAGAAGCTGCTCATAGCCGATCATGGCGCTCTGGGCCCCGGATACCAGTGCCGCCCGGGTACTGTCCACCATCTTTACCTTTAGCATCTCCGGCGTCACTGCGGACAGAGAATCGGCCGACAGCGTCATCTGCTCTGCCTGCTGGGACAAAACCTCCGAGGAGTACACCAGCTCCGCATACGTTCCCGGCGTTACCATATTCTGGTATCCCAGAAGATCCTCAAAGGTGCCGGCCATGCCGGAAAGCTGCCCTGCCTGGTCTGCCAGGCTGCCGGAGCCTTCCATGATCTGGTTCTTCAATTTATCCACATCTTTATAATCGTCCTTGGTATCCGAATACGTATCCTTTACGTTTTTTAACGTCGGGTTATAAGTATCCACCAGAAGTCCGATCTCCTCATATTCCAGGACGTTGTCCTGGATCCGCGCCATAGTAGCGTCGTCGTAGGGCTGTCCCGGCCCCGGCACAAACTCCTCCGCGTACGCCGGTACGGTCCAGGCCAGTGAAACAGCCAGCGCCGCCGGGATCACCCGTCTTCCCATCGTCATTTTTCTCATCATTCTATCATTCCTTTCCGGGTCCCGCCCGCTACATGGCTCCCTGGCCCTGGCCCTGGGCTCCCGAGGCCAGCTCCATCATGCCCTTTACGGCCCATTCGTAGTCCTCCATGGCTCCCGTTAAAGCCAGGCTGGCTTCCGTAAATTCCGCCTCCGCCGCCAGATAGGCGCTTTCCGCCGCCAGATATTCCTGGCGGCTCATCATACCCAGGGCGTTTTTCCGGTCTGCTGCAGCTTTGTCGGCCCCATCGGCCGCAAACTTGGTCTTTGCCGCCTCATAGGCCGCCTGCTTCTGGAGCACATCCTTATATAAGAGGTCCAGGCTGGTCCGCACCTCATTTTCCTGGTCCTTAATGGTCCGGGCCTTGGCCACAGCCCCTCCCTGGGACGAGGACGACGCCATCCTGGTGTCGTAAAGGGTCACATTATTCTCAATGGCCTTGCTGATATCTGCCGCCGGATCATAGGATGCGATCCTTGCCAGATCCGGCTCCGGCACCGGCTGGATCACCGGGTCTGCATCGTAACGCCAGCCCAGCATCCGGATCAGCGTCTGCTTCTGATCCTTCTCTTCATTTTCTGCCGAAGAAGCCGCCGCCCGGGCAGAATTTAAGGCCTCCTCCGCCGCCAGCACGTTTTCTGCCGAATAGAGCCCCAGCTCCATCTGGCGCTTTGATGCCTCATACGTAAGCTCTGCCATTTCCAGGGACTTTTCTGCCGCCTTCGTCTTAAGCTCCAGGATCTCATGGTCCCGCATCATGGCGTTCACAGTCTTCACTGTGTTGTTTTTTGAGATCCGCAGGGCCCTTAGGGCCGAAGCCCCCGAGGCAGACCGGCCTTTGGCCGCGTCCTCCAGATCCTTTGCCCTGGCCCGGAGGATCCGCACGTTGTTCCTGTACTCCTCATACTCCTGCTTCGTGATGCTGTCCTTCTCATCCTCTGCCGTATCCGCCAGGGTCTCCGCCTCCTGGCGCAGGGTCTCTGCCACGCTTAAAAGCTGGTCCTTTGTGAGTCCCGTGGAGCTTCCCGGATTATAATAGAACTGGTCCAGCTGTTTCTGGTAAGCACTGTTATACCGCTCCACCAGTCCCGGGATCTCCCAGTATTCCAGGGTATCGTCTGCAAAGCTGGCCAGTGCGGCCTCGTCATATTCCGTCACAGGCGATGCCTGGACTGCCACCGTGGCCCGTGCCGTCAGAAGACCGGTCCCGGGAACGCTTATGATCCCGCCCAGGGCCGCTGCAAAGACCAGGAACCCTGTTTTTTTCCATGGTCGTATATCCTTCATGGGATCTTCCTCCCTTCTTTCCCTTTTTAAGCATATACAGAAAGGACCGGAAACGCAATAAATTTTCTCTTACGATTTCTTTCGTTTCTGGTCCTTTTCTTATGATCTTACGCCCTTATCAGTCGTAGTCCGGCTCCTCCTTGGGCTTCCGGTTCATGAGTCTGTAATAGACCGGCAGCATCAAGAGCGCCAGGACTGTGGAGGCGATGAGGCCGCCCACATCCACCAGAGCCAGGCCCTGCATCATCTCTCCCGCATCGCCGTAGGCCAGGGCCATGGGGATCATGGCCACGATGGTGGTGAGGGTCGTCATCAGCATGGGACGGATACGGGTGGCTCCGGCCTCGATCACAGCCTCGTCCAGATCCATCTCATTGCGGTACTGATTGGCGGTGTCCACATAGAGGATACCGTTGTTCACCACCGTTCCCACTAGCATTAAGAAGCCCAGGAGGCTCACCATGCTGATGGGACTGTCTGCCAGCCAGAGGAGGCCGAAGGCTCCGATCAGGGAGAACGGGATCGTGGTCATTACCATGATGGAGAACTTGGGTGACTCGAACTGGGCCGCCATGACCACAAATACCAGGAACACGGCAATGGCAATGGCCTGGCCCAGGGAGGAGAATTCCTCATTCATCATCTCGTCCATGGTGTTCTGCTGCATGGAGACTGATGCATTTAAGTATTTCCCGATGACCTCCTCCCGGAGCTTCCCATTTGTGGAAAGATCCGCCTCGTCGGTCAGCTGGCCGGAAATGGTCACCTGGTACTGTTTGTCGCTCTTCATGATGCTCTGGGGGCTGTCCTTGAAGCCGATCTCTGCAATATCGGTCAGTGCCACCATGCTTCCTGTGGCCGTGGGAAGGACGATGCCCTGGAGCTTGTCGATGGTATCGTACTGGTCATCCCCGTATTCCACCTTTACGCTTAAGTCGTTTCCGTTAACGTTCAGAGTGGTGGCCTCTGTCCCGCTCAGCATAGCATAGACCTGGCCGGCCACCTGGGCCGGAGCCAGTCCCTCTGCCGATGCCTTCACCGGATCCACAGAGATCTTCACCAGAGGCGCGTCATTTTCCAGGGATGAATGGACATGGGTCACCTCCGGTCTGGCCTGAAGCTCTTCCACAATGGCGTCAGATACCTCCTTCAGCTCATCGTACTGGGTGCTGACTAAAATGTAGCTCACCTGGTCCGCCTGGTTCATGGTCATGGTGGAGCCCAGGGAGCTCTGCTTTTCCAGGGAAATGGAGCAGTCCGGCCACTTCTGCAGCTCCCGCTTCCATTCCTTTAATACCTGGTCCGTCTCTCTGGATTTATCATCCTTTAAGTAGGCCGTAATGGATGCGCCGCTTCCTCCCATGGAAAGCCCCGAGCTTCCGTAGGACAGCATATAAGAATCCAGGTCTGCATCCTTCGTGATATAATCCTCCACCTTTACCAGCACATCGTTGACCCGGTCAATGGTCAGGCCCGGCTGAGTCTCCACGGTGATCCCGATGATGCCTGGGTCGTCAGCCACCATCAGCTCCATCTTCAGCTGTCCGGCCATCATAAAGGACAGGACCAGAAGGACCACCGAAGTGATCATTACCAGGGCCTTGTGGCGCAGGAGCTTCCTCACCAGGCTCCGGTAGCCGTCCTGCATGGCCCGCAGCATCCGGGAAGCCGGATTTTCTGTTTTTTCTTTCGGACGGTAAAAGGTATAGCATAAAGGTACGATGGTCATGGCGGAGATCAAGGATGCCACCATACAGAATACGATGGTAAAGCCCAGAGGCTTGAACATCTGTCCGCTCATGCCCTTGATCAGCGCCAGGGGGATGAACACGACGCAGGTAGTGACCGTACCGCCGATAATAGATTCCAGAACGGCCTTTGTACCGTCTAAGGCCGCATTCCTGGCCTCCACAAAGCCTCCCCTTTTCGTATTCCTGAAGCAGCTCTCCAGCACCACAATGGAGTTATCCACCATCATTCCCACGCCCAGGACCAGGCTGGACAGAGTGATGACGTTCAGAGAGAAGCCCATGGCCTTCATAAGGATCAGGGCCGCCAGGATGGACACGGGAATGGAGGTTCCCACGATCAGGGATGCTTTCATGTCGCCAAAGAACAGCCAGATGATGACCATGGAGACCACAACGGCCATGATCATGGTCTGGAACACGCTTTCCAGGGAGCTGGAGATGGATTCGCTGCTGTCGTTGATGACCACCACCTCCAGGGCCGGGTCATCGGCCTTCAGATCATCCACGATCTTCAGCACATCCCTGGACACCTCCATGTTGCTGCTCTCCTGGTTTTTCTTGATGCCCAGGGCGATGGTGTCCTTGCCGTTATAACGGCCGATGCTGCTTTTTTCCTCCAGAGTGCTGTAAACCTCCGCCACGTCCTCCAGGTAGATGATATTTCCGTTCCCCAGGGTAATCGGAATCTTCTTTAAAAGCTCAATGGTATCGAAATCGGTGCCCGAGGTCACAGAAAGCTTTTTATTTCCCACAGTGGTGCTGCCGATGGGCATGGAAAAATCGGCGGAGCCCACACACTGGGCGATGGCGTTCATGTTCAGATGGTACTGGGCCAGTTTTTCCGGGATCAGCTCCACCTTAATATATTCCTCCTGGCCGCCGCTGACGTCCACGCTGGCCACAGAGGACAGCTTCTCAAACTCCGGAACGATCCGGCTGTCCACATAGTTGTAAAGGTTATCCGCCTGCTCGTTGTTGACCGCCAGGGTGATGGCCGGAGTATCGTTGATGTCCATCTCGATGATGGTGGGCGTCTGCACGTCCTCCGGGAATTCATTTGCCAGGCCGTCCAGCTTTTTCTTCAGATCGTCGTAGGCCTTATCCATGTCTTTGCCGTACTCGTACTGCAAGAGCACCAGGCCGAAGTTTTCTGCGGACATGCTGGTGATGGTGTCCACGCCCGTCAGAGTGCCGATCTCATCCTCGATGGGCTTTGTGACCAGTTCCTCCACATCCTCGGGACTGGCTCCCGGATAAACGGCGTTGACCACCAGCATGGGCATCTCCATTTCCGGCGTAAGCTCCAGCTTCGAGGAAAATACAGAGGAAAGACCGAAGACGATGAGGCACAGCACAACCAGGACCGTTGTGACCGGCCGCCTTAATACCTGTTTTGTCAAACCCATATCTGTGCCTCCTTACTGAGCGTTTGCTGCTGTCTCTTCTGCGGATGTCTCTTCTGCCGCCTGTTCCGGTGCCTCTGCTTCTCCGGCTGCCGCATCTGCTTCCGGTTCCCCTGGAGCGTCTGTCATGGGCGCTTCTCCGTTCCCGGCCTCCGGACTCTCCCCGGCTCCAGCGCTCTCTCCGCCGTCCAGGGATGTTTCAGCGTCTGTACCGGAGCCATCCGCCAGCTGCACCGGAGCTCCCTCATAAAGCTCCTTCGTCCAGGTGGTGATCACCTGGTCGCTGTAATCCAGGCCCGAAAGCACCTGGATCCGTTCTGAACCGATGAGCCCGTCCTCGATGGCCACCTTGCGGGCAGCTCCCGCCGCCTGGTCATAGGTATATACATAGGCCTGGCCGCCGCTGTAAGAAACGCAGTCCACCGGGACCGTCATGACGTTTTCTGCCTTTTCTGAGATAACGGAAAGCTTCACCACCGTGCCGGTGGCCAGGGCATCGGCCCCCTCCAGGCTGGCTTTGATCTTAAAAAGCCCGGTCTGCTGATCCACCATGGTGCCGATCTCCGTGATCACGCCGTTATATTCCGTTCCATTCTTTTCCACGGTCATGGCGTCTCCTGGATGAAGCCCCTCCCGTACCCGCTCGCTGACGGAAAATGCCACGGACTTATTGCCCGCTCCGGAGATCACCGCTGCCACAGAGCCTGCGGCCATCATATCGTGGACCTTTATATCAAAGCTCTCCAGCAGGCCGCTGATGGGCGCTGTCACCGTACTGTTCTCCAGCTGTATGTCATAATTCAGCTTGGCCCCGTCGTACTGGAGCTTCGCCATGGACACGCCGTTGACCACCTGCTCGTAGGCCTGGGCAGAAATATCCCCGCTGTCATAAAGGACCTTCATCCGGTTTAAATTGGTCTGGGCATCGTCTAAGGATACCTTGGCCGTATTTAACTGGATCCTGGCGGATTCCAGCTGCTTATTGTCGATCTTAAAAAGCGTCTGGTCCTTTTCCACCATCTCTCCCTGGTTTACATAAACCTCCAGGACCTCTCCGCTTCCCATGGCCGCCACATAGACCACATCCGCCGGCTCCACGGTTCCTGTCAGATCCGTGGAGATGGAAATGGTATCTGCCGCAGGGTTTTCCACCTGGACCGATGGATCCGGGACCGCCTCCATGGGCTCCTCCTTCTTCGTCATACGCATGAACACCAGGGTCCCCAGCGCTCCCACGGCCAGAACTGCTGTCACTGCTTTTGCCAGTTTTTTCATATTTTTTCTCCTCTTTCTTATTCTGTTTTTTCCTTTTCTGCTCTCTGAGGACAGACGCCGTATCTCAGAAGATTGATGCGCCTGTTATAAAAGTCCATGGCCTCCTCTGCCCCGCATTCTCCGTTCAGCGTCTTCTTTAACGCCATCACCAGTGTAATGGCATGGAGATCCATCAGATCGGTGAGCGTGACAAGATCCATGGGGAACCGCGTCTGATCCAGAAGGCCGTAGATCCGGTCCAGATAGGACCATTTACAGTCCATAGACTCTCCGCCCCTTTCTCCTCTGGTACTCTCCTTAAACAGGTCAAAAAATGTCTTGCTCTCGATGAGCTTTGTGATCATTCCCATGAAGCCGCCGTCATTGGCATGGATGATGGTATGCTCCAGGGACCGGGAAAGAGTCAGCCAGATATCCCCGCCGTTCTCCTCCATATCCTGGACATAAAAATCGTTGTGCTCCCGGACCCGGTCGCTGATGAGCCACCGCAGAAGATCGTATTTGCTCTCAAAATATGTATAGAAGCTCCCGCGGGAAATATCCGCCTCCTGGATGATCCGGTTGATGGACGCGGATTCCGGGGACGTCCGCGTAAATTCCTGGATCCCCGCCCGCCGTATGGCCTCGATCTTCTCCTCCGGCAGCCTCTTAAACCGCTCTGTCGGCATGTGATCCCTCTTTTCATAAGTTCTGATTTTCCAAAGTGACAACTCGTCATCATTATAGTGACACCCTGTCACATTGTCAATGGGAAGGGGACAGATTTTATAGAATTTATAGAGTTTTTAGAAAAGTAAAATGAGCCGCAGGTCTGTATGCCAGACGTCCGCAGCTCATTTTTTTCACAGGCTCCCGCCAGTCCGGGCCATACGGCCCCGGGCTCCTACCACTGGTTATAGGTCACGATCTCATCCAGTTCCTTTCTCGCTTTCTTTCTGGGCGCGCCCTCATTGGCCGGGTATCCCACAGTGATGATAAGGCGCACCGGATGCTCCTCGGGGATCCCGAAGGCCCTGTGGAGCTTTTCCTGGTTCATGGTGCCGATGATGCACGTTCCCAGCCCCATGGAAGCGGCTTCATAGCAGATCCCCATGGCCGCCATCCCGATATCCATCTGGGCAAAGTGCTGGGGGCCGTAATGCTCCTCCACTCCCGGCTTATACTGGGCCTTTTCCTCGCAGATCAGGATAAAGGCCGGGACGCTGGCTCCCCAGGGACAGCCCGTAAGGCCGTTGTCATCAAAGGCCTCCACCACCTTTTCACGGCTCTCCGGCTCATCCACAAGGATAAAATGCCACGGCTGGGAATTGCAGGCGCTAGGGGCAAAGCGGGCCACATCTACCAGATGGACCAGCTGTTCCCTCGTCACAGGGCGGTCTGCATACACCCGGCAGCTCTCCCGCTTCATCTGTAATTCTTCAAAATTCATAAAAACTCTCCTTTATTTTAAGCTCCTGGCCGCCTCTCTGGCTGCCTCAAAATCATTGGTGACCGTGCCGTCGGGAAGGATGAATACCGGGATCCCCACCCGGCCCTCCTTCCGGATCTCATCGTAAAGCTCCGGGTGGTTTTCCCGGATCCTCAGATACAGGCGCATATCGTTTAAATTCTCCACGATATCATGGAACTCCACCGGAAGCCCTTCCTCCTTAAGCTCCGCCAGGCGGTTCCGGCAGGCCTTGCAGAGATGGCTCCCCACCATCACCACCGCCGGCTTCTTCGCCCTTCTGGCCGCCTCAAAGGCCGCGTCGCAGTCCATGGTAACGGTACCGTCTTCTAAAACGAATACAGGGATCCCGATCTGGTTGTTTTCCCGGGCCTCCTTATAAAGCTCCGGATTTCCCTCACGGATCTCTAAGAATTCCTTCACATAGTCCAGGGCCTTTTCCATATCGTGAAATTCAATGGGAAGGCGCTCCCTTTGGATCACCTCCATGGCTGATACACAATCCTTGCAGATATGGTTTCCTATCATTCTGATCATCTTGTGGTTCCTCCTTTTTATCTGCTGCCCCGCAGAGCTTTAGGTCCGGCCTGACAGGGACAACTACAAATTTTAAGGATAGGCAGGTGTTGCATTGGCAGCACCTGCCTGTTCC